>JAHFGO010000005.1:12002-30351 GCA_023247385.1 Candidatus Omnitrophota bacterium
ACCTTATTAGATTAATTTCCATACTACTATATCTTTCTTGTCTCCCCAGCCATAGGCAATCTCCTGAAGAGAAACGAGCATTTTTATTTTTTCTTCAAACGGCAAAGTGGCCATTTGTTTACGCGTTTCTTCCTTTCCTTTGAATAATTCTTTTAAGGTTATTATCTTATTTTCTTTACCAATGATCCTTATTTTTTTCGAGCTCATCGCTATTGAGGCTTTTTTATAACCTTATCAAACATCTTGTCTAAATTATATTTTACCAAAACTTCCCTTAAGTTTTTCTTATCAATCTTTGCTTGTTTCAGAAGCATATTTATCTTTATTATATCTTTGTCTCTCCCCGCCCTTAAAAGTAACGCTATCAGATATTCGGGAATTATCACTCTCGTCTTCACGCCTTCAAACTCAACCTCCGCCGCCTTCTCCACAGCTTCTTTCCCAAGCTCTTCGGCAGGAATAAATTCCACAGGAATGCTTTCGATAATAATCCATTGTCCAATCCATTTCTTATATCCTTTGGCCTTAAGATAATCATATATGGGAGAAAATGATATCAATGTTTTATCTTTAGTCTCCTGAAATGGAACAATAAATATATCCAAATCACGAGTGAAAAATGGCTCCACCCATTTTAAAACTCCGATCGCGCCTCCGATTGCATAATTCTTGATCAACCCCTTTCTCTTCAGTTCATTTATAACTTCGAGCGTCTTCTTCATTGGTTATGCTCGCGCCTCTTGCGCTACCGCCACCGGAAATTCGAGCGTGAATGTCGTTCCCTCGCCGACTTTGCTCTCCACTTTGATGCTCCCGCCCATGTAGATCGGGGACGGTTCTATTTTTTTTAAAATATTTTGCAACAATTTAGCCTCTTTTTACGTCTTTTTAACAGTAACAGTAATGCGCGTTCCTTGACAAAACTTCGAAAGTATGATATAGTTCATTCCAATGAAAATGTTGCAAGATACTAAAATAGAATTTATCGCGAAAACAATAACCGACCTTGGTAAGGCGATTTTCGTAGTTGGTTTGGCTAGTTACTTTTTTGAGAAATTTCCTTTTGTCTGGCGGATAACCATCAGTATATTGAGTATAATATTCATTTTTGCGGGTATATTCTTTTACCCAGAACGAGGTGAAAAATAATGGAAATGATAATTGCTGCTGTAATAATTCTTTTGGGTCTCTCAGCGATAATATACATTGATCACCGCAGAAAGAAGAAAGAGAAACACGCCCATTAAGATTCTTTAAACATTCATATATTCGAGTTGCCATTTCCATCATTCAAACCTTCGCTTCATGCGGGACTGCCACAGGAAATTCGAGCGTGAATGTCGTTCCCTCGCCGACTTTCGTTTCTTTAAGATAGATCCTACCGCCGTTCTTTTCAACGACCTGACGGACGATGAATAAGCCAAGCCCTGTTCCCTTCCCGGGATCCTTTGTGGTGAAGAACGGATTAAAAAGCTCCTTTATCTTATCTTCCGGAATACCTGATCCTGTGTCTTGAATCTCTATCACTATCCTTCCTTTATTTTCGCGCCCCCATATCGTGATTTTACCCTTCTCGCCTATAGCCTGACCGGCATTTCGTATGATATTGAACAGGACTTCCTGAAACTGCTTTCTGTCAACCACGATATGCGGCAAATCTTTATCGACACGTTTCTCAACTTCAATCTTCTCTAACTTCAATTCATAACCAACTAAACCTAAAACCTCATCTACCTCTTTATCTATATTAATCGGCTCTGCCTCGCCCTTTGCAGGCTTCGCAAAACCGGAGAGCTTCTTCGTGATGGCCGTTGCTCTATCAGTCTCTTTTATTACCTTTGTCATTATCTCTTTCGCCTTATTAAGCAGCTCCTCTGTGCTTTTTTGCTTATACAGGCCGTCTTTTATATTCAATAGAAACGCCTCGCATTGCCCGCGCGCTATCCCAAGTGGATTGCAAATCTCGTGATTTATTCCAGCCGATAGGGTCCCAATGACTGCCATCTTTTCTCTTTGTGCAGCTTCTGCCTGGGTCTTACCTAATTCTTCGAATAATTTCGCATTGGAGATTGCAATGGCAAGGGTTCGGGCTAGCGGAAGCAGTATATCTAAGTCGTCTTGGGTGTAGTCTTCATCCGATTTCTTCTTTCCAAGTGATAGCACTCCTATTACCTCATTATGTAAGACCATCGGTATAATGAGTTCTGCGTTAAGCTTATCTATAATCTCTTGAATAGCTTCGGGTATGGATATCTTCTTTTGGACGAGTTCTTTCTTTAGAAGATATCCATGGGTCTGGTCTAAAAATGTAACTATGCCATCTGGACGAATAAGTGCTACCGAAGGATCTTTAATGTTATGCGACGCCATTACATTAAACTGCTGTTTTTCGTCATCAAATAATAATACCGCGCAGGATGCGAGTTTTACTATGTCTGTGAGCTTGTCTACGGTAAGATTCACTAACTTATCTAGGTTTATGACTGTTAGCACTTCTGCGGTGAAGGTCTTGAGTAGTTCCTTATAGTCGTACTTCTTTTGGAAGAGGTATTTGTCAGTAACGTTGATGAGAAAATTCTCGATCCTACGCATCGTGAGTATGATTATTACGCCGCTTATGGTTAGACCTAAGAATCTTCCTCCGGTACTAGCTCCTCTAAAAAGGTATTCCTGAATAATGAGTGTTGGTAATATTATGATTGCAAGGGATGAGGCCAATAGTCCTGCGAAGACTATGGTCTTCCTTATGATGACTTCTATATCTAAAAGCTTGTGGCGAAATATCGCATAAGTAACTATTCCGCAATATAACGAGATCAAAAAATTCCCATAAGGATATAGTAAATTTATATTGAAAGCAGCCATAAAAATGTAGGTGGCGCCGCCCCACATGCCTCCAAGATATGCTATCATGTATAATAGCATTGCCGTTTTTTCGGCTTGAGGAGACCTTAAATATCCTTTAATTACTAAAATGGATACGTATAACGCTATATTTATCCAGATCATATAATAAACGATATAAAAGGTATTGGCAGGCTGTGGTAGATAAAAACTATTGAATATATAAGTTACTCGCATCCCATCTAGATTAAAGATGCATAAGACTGGGTATAGTAATACCCATATCCATAAAGATACCAACAGCTTTTTTCGCGAAAGATTGTTAAGAAGTAAAGTATGATTTAAAAGCAAAGGTATTATGCAAAAACCTCCTGTAAGAGCTACTTTCCACCAAACAGAAGCTGTGTTTGGAAATTTTGATATGGCCGCGAAGCCGTTGCCGAACCCCCATAATGAAATAGCAAAATTTTGAAGACCAAAGCTCTGCTGTACCTTGTTCGTACCGTATCGTAAGATAAATACTGCTAGAAAAAGACAGGTAAATCCTATAAAAAAGCCTGATATGGCAAGCATGTTCATCTTGTTTCTTTTCTCCTGATTATAACATTGTCTGATTTAGATAGTTCGCGCAAAAATACTATTAAGCTTTTATCTAATATCTCAATACGGCCTATTATATATGTTCCATGCGCGATTTGTAATACTAAAAAATCTGGCTATGCTACGCGCTACAAATGAATAAAACCAAACTGGAACGAGAGGTCTTGACATCAAGTCGATTGCTCTATTCGGTATAGGTTTACAATCTGAAATCGCTTCTGCTGTAATTTCAAGCGATTTTTTTACATTACCTAATATTAAATCAGCCTTTCGGAGTATTGGGACACTGATAGCTGCGCCCATACCAAGCGCTAATCCCCCCATCCATTCAAAACCAGATTCTATAGCAAAATTGCGATAAATGGGGATTACTGTGTCATTATGCTGCGCTTCGGGGTAACCGCCATTTGAAATAACAAGAAGACGAGGTTTTTTTATACCTTTATTATTTTTACGATGCTCCAAAATGGTTTCCATAGATTTAATTAGTAGATATGGTTCACAATCTATGTAAAGCGGAGATGAAAAAATTACAACTTCAGAATCATCCAAACAAGCTAAGAACTTATCTCTTTTATTCGCTGATTCAAATAGGCTATTTATATACATTTTTTCTGTTTTAAATCCTTTTCCGCGAAGCATATTAAGAAGGTACGCGCCGAGAAAATCTGATGTGCTTTTAGGCCCCTTAAGACTACCGACTAAAAGAAAAGCTTGTCGCTGTGTATTCATTATGTGATACCTACATTGAATAAACTCCTTAAAACCCGTTCTCTTATTTGTTCGATTGTAAAATTAGACAATAATATTTCAGCTGATTGACTAGGACTGCGAAAGTTAATTGCATTGCGGCTGATAAGCTTTTTAAATATATCATCATAATTCCTTGACTCATGTATGCTATGGCCTATGCCGATTAGCTTTGGGTGCTTCTTATAGCGCAATCTATGGTGCACTTCCCCATTAACTTTTGTAAAAACTGGAATAAAAATAGGCAAGAACCTATCAACGGCCTTTTTCAACTCAAATGAATACCCTCCAAAAGTCACTGACGTCAGAAAAATCCAAAGATCGCTTTGAACTGCAACACTTGTTGTATTTCGCCCAGCATCATTAGTGACACATATTCCTGGTGTCTTGAGCCAACAATCAAAGCACCCTAAACATGGGGCGATTTTTATATCACGTAAAACGAAGGAATTAACCTCCCAGCTCATGCCTTCTAGCGTCTCTTTCACTATATTATGGGCCGTCTCTAAAACTTCGTCACCCCATTTTGACCCATCCAATATCAAAGCTTTCATAATCACATATTTTTAAACACACACGCACCATCATAACCAGCAAAGCCGCACGCGGTCTTCATTGCTATTTTAATATCACCTGCTTCCCTTGACTCTCTTAGTACATTAATTCCGAGAGCATCGTCTATATTTTCACAATTAAGCGTTTGAGGTATTTCCCCGTTCTTCAGGCCAAGTAACATAATTGCCGTCTCTAGAATAGCGGTACTACCCAATGTATGGCCTATGTAGGGCTTAAAAGCGCTTATTATAGGCCTTTTTGTCTTTTTGCCGAAGACTTGAGTAAGCGCCTTTGCCTCATATCGATCTGTTATATTTGTGCCCACACCGTGCGGAATGATAAGACCTATATCGGAAGGCTTTATTCCAGAACGCGTTAAGGCATCGCGAATCATGCTTTCATAAAGGTTATTAGACACATCGGGATAAGTCACTTTCCAACCCTCCAAAACAAAGCTTCCACCAAGATATTTCGCATAAATATGCGCTTTTCTTTTTATAGCGTCCCCAAGTTTTTCCAGCATAAAAGCCGCACCGCCCTCTCCTATTGTGAAGCCGTCCCTATCAGACACGAACGGTTTTATCCTGCCGTCCTTGGCGAGCATGTTTACCTCTTGGAACCAAATCTGCTTAAACAGACTACATTTATCTACGGCGGCTATAATCATGCGTTCGCATTTTCCACTTCTAATTGTATCGGCGGCTGCTTCAAACGCGAAAAGCCCGGATGCGCAGGCGTTATTGAGAAAAAGAGAATACCCGTGTATGTCAAATATTTTCGCGATATGGTGTAACGACATGAAAGTCTGAAGTTCATACCCGGTTCTGTTAAACTTTTTATAAAATTCTTCTAGAAATTCTTTTTTTGTTTTAGGCCTATCCGCTTTCCCTGCAAAGCTTAATTCGTCTATCACTTTCATATAAAAATGGTCTAATCCCATATTCTCATGTGCCAATATTAACCCTGTTCTAAATTTGTTTTCCTCGTCAATCTTAAGCCCGCTATCATCGATAGCCATTTTAATTACTGCAAGGAAATAAAATAAATCTATTATTTCATCCTCTTGCTTCCAGCTTTTTATTTCACCGAGGACCTGCTGATTAATTCCATAATCATTTATACTAAAATTCTTTATTTCATGAACATAAAATTCGCCTATATTATCGCCGTCTATTTCATACGTCTTTTTAACAAGCCCCGTTCGTCTTTCGCTTATCGACTTCCATACTTCGTCTTTACCGCTTCCACCTGCCGATAGAGGTCCAACGCCTGTTATGACTATCCTGTTTTCATCTTTCATGACATCAAAGTTTCGCATCTACAGTCTTTGATATTTTTTTATAGACGTCATCTGCTGAATGCAACACTTTCACTACACCGCTACCTTGCTTCGCCCATGCGCTTGCGAAGTATAGATTTTTAATATTATTCATCTCGTTTGGCCGGATTTCAGTTTTTTGGCCGACAGTTCTTGAATATCCATATATAGCCCCAGCCGCGTTATTCGTATATCTTTCAAAAGTCACTGGTGTAGAAACCGCTTTTTTATGCGGATTCTTTTTAATCTCCGGGATTATTTTACCGGCTCTATCCATCAATATCTCTGCCACTTTATGTTTCTTATCCTCATATTCTCCTCTTGATTTAGAAATCCAATGGCCATAACCTGCCAACATAATTATGGTAACAACGGATTTTCCTTTAGGCGCTGCGAAACGATTCACATTAGAGTTGACCGTTATAACAAACGGGGCGCTTTTTGCATTATTATTGAGGCAATCCTGATACTGTTTATCTATATCATAATCCGTATTAACAAATATTTCGTAATCATCAGGATATGTGGCCGATAAGTCTACGTCTAATCCCAAAAAAATTTCAAAGGCAGATATCGACGGTTCGATATTTCTAATTTTTGCAATATCCGCCGTTGAAAATTTACTGCTTCCTATAAGTTCAAAAATTGTTTTGGTCAAATCGATATTCGATATTATGGTATCGCAAAAAATCTCGTCTTTTCCAAAAGCTATCCTGCGCCCAAAACCGTTCTCAGTCAATATCCTGCCTACATTTTTATTGAATAAAAAATCTCCCCTTTTATTTCTTATATGGCTGACGAGCGCTCGGACTATTTCATAACTCCCTTTTTCCACGTAATATCCTCCGTTATTCATGTAATCGAACCACGGATAACAGAAGTCTATAGCGCGAAGTAAAGAAGGTGGTAAGCCAAGATATATCCACAATTGAGAGATAATGGCTTTCAACTTTATATCATTTATGTGTTGATCGAGCATGGTTTTATAATTACTGGTTAAACGCTGTAATAGTAACGGTGTGACGCGCTTAGAAGAGAAATAACTATTCACTACTTGAAATATCCTGCTCATCTCATCAAACAGAATCTTAATTCCTTTTCTTGATTTTGGAAAAAGATCTCCAAGCATTTCTGTGTATTCTCGTAGATTCATCTGCGGAATTCGCAAGTCAAAATCCGGAAAGATGCTTCGATATAAATATTTCGGTCTTAAGAATTTTATCTCGTCAATGATATGGCATCTCTCGAACATATTATATGTATATTGTCCTTTAGCACAGCCGTTTAACAGATGAAGCGAAACATCAAAAATAAAATCTTCATTTTTAAATTCCGTCAAGTAGCCACCAGGTTTCGGCTCCTTCTCAATTACAAGAATCCTTTTGCCAAGGCTGGATAGAAGTGCGGCCGAAACAAGCCCACCTATACCTGAACCAATAACGACTATATCATATTTATCTTTCATACCTATCCTATAAATTTAGCAAATGCTACACAGGCGTTGTTCCCCCCGAATGCAAATGAATTGTTAAGTGATATCGTAATATCTTTTTTGCGCTTTATATTTGGAACACAGTCTATATCGCATTCCGGATCTTTCGTCTCATAGTTTATAGTAGGCGGGATTACACTATCCCTCATCGCCAAGCAGCATGTTATAGCTTCAAGCGCACTGGCGGTTCCCATTGTATGGCCGAGCATCGATTTTATAGAACTAATCGGGATATTTTTTGCCAAATTTCCAAATACGTCTTTTATAGCAGAAACCTCTGCCCTGTCGTTAGGGCCTGTACCAGTGCCATGTGCCGATATGTAGCCGATATCCTCCTTATTTATTTTACTATTTTTTATTGCCTTTTCCATAACTCTAGCCATGCCGTTTTCACTTGGTATAGTCATGTTAAATGCATCGCAACTTAGGCCGTAACCCAAAATTTCAGCATATATTTGCGAACTTCTTTTTTCAGCGTGATCTAGACTTTCAATCAGAAGAATAGCGCTCCCCTCTCCTAACATCATGCCCTTTCTGTTTTTATCGAAAGGTTGACATCTATCTGGAGCCATTGCAAATAATCGGTTAAATCCAGTAAAAGCTAACCTGGAGAGCGGATCTGTCCCGCCTGTGAAAAATAAATCCTTCTTTCCCATTCTTATTAGATCGAAAGCATATCCTATAGCATAATTCCCAGCAGCACAGGCTGTTGGTATGATATAATTATAAGTAGTAAAACCGAAAAAAAACCCGAGATTATCCGAAAGATTATTTACAGGATAATTTCTGACATTTGAAATATAGATATCATTCTCGCCTTTCCTTACCCAGAATTTATCAATTAATTCTAAGGATGGGATTTCGCCCATAGTAGTCCCAATAATCACGCCAATTGAATCGGGATCTTCTTTTTTTGCATTTATTTTTCCATCTTCGGCGGCAAGTTTCGCTGCAGCAATGGCTAATTGAGACCCTCTGCCAATAGATTTTGCAATAGCTTTTGGCATAAAATCTTCGGCCTTAAAACTTTTAATTTCGCCTGCCCGATGGATTGGAAACCCTGATGTGTCAAAGCGTTCCACATCAGATATCCCAGACTTTCCCGAAATAAGATTCCGCCAAAACTCGTCTTTGCCGATCCCAATAGAAGTAACTGCCCCCATACCTGTTATAACAACTCTTCTATTCATGGGAAATTTTATAAATATTCCTTAGTTAAATTTATCGCTTCTTTCAGATTTCTTAATCTGGTCAATTTCTCTTCTGGAATTCGTATTTTATATCTTTTCTCCAGCGCGGCAAGGATTTCAAGCGCCATCATTGAATCCATGCCTAAATCTGTGACAAAATCCGCTTCGGAAGTTATTTTTTCCAGTTCTATCTCAACAATTTTTGCAATAATCTCTCTTAATTCTTTTTCAAGAGTCACAGTATCAATTTGTGACATAAATTCCTCACTTTACTTTTAAGATTTATATTGCTAAGCCGCCATCGACTTTAATCACTTGGCCTGTGATGTAATCCGATTTATTAGTCACTAAGAATAAAACAACTTTCGCTACTTCATCAGGTTTTGCAAACCTGCTAAGTGGTATTCGTTTTACCAGATCTTCCTTACCCTTCAAATCTTTGGTCATATCACTCTCTACGTATCCTGGCGCAATAGCATTTACTCTTATATTATACGAAGCGACTTCTTTGGCTAAAGATTTTGTAAGTCCGATTATTCCTGCCTTGGCGCTCGAATAATTAATCTGTCGCGGCATGCCTACGATCCCCGCTACTGACGAAATATTTACGATATTGCCGCTCCTCTGTTTCATCATTGTAACTATGCACGCCTTTGCCATATTGAAATAACCTGTAAGATTCGTATCTATCACTTCCTGCCATTCCGCCGGTTCCATCATCATAAGCGCTTTGTCTTTGAGTATCCCAGCATTGTTTACTAATATATCGAGTTTGCTAAACTTATTTATCGTCTCCTCTACAACTCTTTTAGCATCACTAAGATCTCTCGCATCGGCTTTTATTGCTTCAGCCTCACCGTTTAGTTCTTTCACTTCATCTAAAACTATGCCTGCAGATTCATCGCTCTTTAAATATGTAAAAACGACTTTCGCACCATTTTGGACAAGTTCAAGCACTATCGCCCTTCCAATTCCACGCGTACCACCCGTTACTATCGCAACTTTATCTTTTAGATATGTCATACCTTAGGAAATTTTATAATAAATTTCGTCCCCATACCTTCTTCGCTTTCGGCCCTTATGGTGGCATTGTGCTGTTCAAGGATATCATGAACCACTGACAGGCCAAGACCTGTGCCATTGGATTTTGTAGTAAAGAATGGTTGGAAAATACGTTTAAGATTTTCCTTTGATATCCCACATCCTGTATCCTTTATAGAAATTTCTATGGCTTTATCGCTATTTCCCACGAGTTGGCTGGATATGATGAGATTGCCTCCTCGAGACATAGCATCAATTGAATTTAAGAATAGATTCAAAAAAATCTGTCTCAGTTGGTTGGCATCTGCTAAAACTATTGCATCGTTATTAGCTAACTGAGTCTGAACTTTAATTTTGGTTTTCAAAAGATCGTTAGTTATAAGCTCCAAGGTCTCACATAAAACATTGCATACATTCACAGGTTTCAAATTTGGTAAAGAGGGTTTGGAAAAATTTAAAAGTTGTTGCACAGTAAAATTTATTTTTTCCACTTCTGGTTTTACCAAGCGCATAAAATTATCTACAAAACTTTTGTCATCGTGTTTCTCTGGCAAAAACTCAGCAAAGGTCTTGATAACAGTCAATGGATTTTTTATCTCATGCGCCATGCTGGCGGCTAAAGTAGCTACGGCCTTCATACGATCTTGTTTTAACAATTCTTGATGTAATTTTATATTCTCTTGTGCTATTTCTTCAGCCGTGCCTTTAAAAAAGTATCTGTCAACAAATGTCTGGATCCTGTTCTTGACGGGATTAAAACTAAGGGCTATAACAAAAGCGGTCAAGGTTGACGCTAATAATGATCTATACCCTGCAAAGCCTTGGAAAAATTTTTCAAGCAAAAGTATCATAACGACGAAAATTGCTGTTATGAAAGCAATTAATAATGAATATATCAGCGTTCCGCGGAAAACTATATTTATATCCATGAGCTGGTGTTTCACTATGGCGCAACCTACTATTGCGCAAAATACAATTACAAAAGCCCATCCAAGAGGATATAGCTCTAAGCCATATTTTGGTATATAATCAGTAAGCGCAGGAAAAACCAATATCCATATTCCCCAAAAGATATACTTTATCTGATTATAATAATTGTTTGATATAACTGATCTTTTGTTTCTAATAAATCCGTATAGCAAGATGATCGACCTAAGCATTATAACTGAATGTAACAATATCGCCAAAATATGGAGCTGACCAGCGTTCGGATAATATCCGAAATAATATTTATGCGGCGGTGTTATAAAAACGTACTTTGTTGTTAGGCTTAATATAAGTATTGAGAAAACTGCAAGATACGCCAAAAAAACATATTTTAATTCTCGTTTCAACCTCAAGAACAAGGCTATAAAATGATAAAAAAATGCTCCAGCGAAATCTACTGAAGTGCATCCCGCCCGCCCCCACAAGTCAGCCACATGAGCATCTCTGGTCGAATATGCTATGGTAAAAGAGAATAGCCACCCAGATAGGCCCAAGCAAAATAAAGAAAATATGATATTAATTTGTGATCGAATATCCTTTGACAAGACTATTATACATATTCCTAATGCCAACACAGAACCTATCAAAGGTGGTATAGAATATGGGCTCATTGTTTAATCACTCTCTTTTGATAAAAATCTAAAATTGCTTCTTTGGTTGAATATTTTGGTACAAAACCTAATATCTTTCGTGCTTTTTCACCGCTCGCGATCCACCGATACATAACAAGGCTTGACATAGAAGCAGGCATTTCTACTAATGGAATCCTTAATTGCCACGCAAGTTCATTCATAAAATAAAATAACGGAAAAGGCGCTTCTAATAATTTTCGCCCTCCAAGCGCCGGGATGCTTTTAATCTTCACTGTATCTTTGCCAACAATGTTAAACGACCCGCTGATATTCTTTTCAAAAGCTATCATGCAGGCATCGATCAAATCCGTTTCATGCACAAGCTGAAAATCAGGATTGTACCCTAAGACAAATGGAACTAAGGGTCTATCTATATATCGTGAGACGTGATTATTTACATTCGGTCCAAAAATAATACAGGGCCTGATATTCATAAATATGATATTCTTGAACTCATTTATAAATTTTTCTGATACTTTCTCAACCTCAGCCTTATCATGAATGTAGTAAAAATCCTTATTCCCTCTTAACGGACTTTCTTCAGTCAAAAATTCAGGGTTATCTTTATGCGCACCATATGCGGTGGTGCTGCTAAAAATAAGAATCCGTTTAACTCCATATTTTGCTGCATTTTTTAAAACGTTAGCTGCGCCATTTACATCTATATCATACGCCTTTTTTATATCATGAATGGGTTGGAATGCGAACGCGAGATGCACCAACGTATCTACTTTTTCCCGTTCAAAAATATGCCCTATATTTTTATCTCTTATATCAGAATGATAGAATTTGAGTTTGGGCGAAGCTGAGTTTGGGTATTTGATATCGATCCCAACAACTTTCGCACAATCATCATACTTCTCAAGTCTTTTAAGCAATAATTGACCTATATATCCCGAAATGCCTGTGATCGCAAAATTACTCATGGTCTACCTTAATTATATACCTTTCCCTGTCACCAAACTCGAATTCATGCCGGTTGACGTGAAGGAGTCGCGATTTATTTTCTGAGAAGTTTTTGCAGTTCGTTATGAATTCGCATATCCTGAGCCTCTTCAGATAATATTTCTGCCCAGTTTTTAAGGTATTTTAAGTCCAATTTGCCCTTGTGTCTAGTAACTACCCTTTCGGCATCCATCAAGTCCTGCGGCCGGGCAGGGATAATCTTCAAGAGAATAAAATCTTCTGCTGTAGGAAAGAATGCGCTCAGGCCATATAACTTAATAATTTTCTTTCTCTTAATAGCTTCTCTCTCCAAATCCGTTGAGGCAATGATGAAATCGATGTGAAAGTCACCATGGCTTATTTGAAAGACGCCGGCTTCCTTCACCCTCTTTACGCATTTTTGCACATCAATCTTAAAGCCTGTCCTTTTCGCTTTATTTAAAAATTCATTTAGCTGCTTTTTATCCAATATGATATCAACATCTATATCACCTGTTAGGCGCGGCTCGCCAAGAATTCCTGCTGCGATGCCACCAATGATAAGGTACCCGAATTTTTCTTTATTGAGAAAAGAGATGAGCTTTTTGTAAACGCCCTCTAGCGAAATTTTCACGTTTTCCTCTTCAGGTTATGTGATAGGCAGATAGGCATGTCTTTAAAGAAATTCTTTCGCCACTCCCAAATAAACTGAGATGAAAGAAGACTCTCTTCTAATTTCAATGCCTTCGTTTTAGTCAATTTTCTAAGCCATAGCTTTTTCTCTTTTTCCAAAATCTCGGATCTCTTCTTTAATAAACCCTTTTTGAATCCTTTCATCATCCCCTCCCTATCACCAGACTCGAATTCACGCCGGTTGGGGTGAAGGAGTCGATTAGGACTTTGCTGAGTTTCGCGCTTCTTGCTTCATTCGGCACGTAATCCAAGTCGCAGCGCTCGTCTTTTACTTCGTAATTCATTGTTGGCGGTATAAATTCTTCCCTTATCGCGCCAATGGATGCGGCGAGATTCATGGCGCCGCTCGCGCTAAAGGTATCGCCTATCATAGACTTTATCGCGCTCACTGGAATTTTCTTTGCCTTATCGCCGAAGACCCGATTAATAGCCCGCGTCTCCATAACGTCGCAGTCCAGAGTTGAATTGGCTGTTGCCGAAACATAATCTATTTCGTCCGGCCCGAGTTTTGCGTCTTCCAATGCAAAGTTAATCGCTTTCGTAGCGCCGACTGCCTTCGGGTTATATAAATTCTTGCTTTCAGGGTCAAAGCTCGTGCCATATCCTAAAATCTCTGCGTAAATGTTCGCGCGTCGCTTCTTGGCGTGCGCCAGTTCCTCTAATATCAATATGGATGCGCCCTCACCAAAAACGATGCCGTTTCTTCGTTTGTCGAATGGACAATCTATCTCAAGCTTACCCTCGCGCGAGCCCGCCAAGTGCCCAATCTTATGAAACCCCTTAAACGTTTGTTCGCACAATTCCTCCACGCCGCCAGCCAGCACAACATCATAATCATATAATTCCATCAGATTTACCGCATAATCGATCGCATCAAGACTTGAAGCAAATCCGCTCGATATCGTAGTATTAAATCCTTTTATATTAAATCTTATGGAAATCTGGCTTGCGGGCGCGTTTATCACAGTATTAGGAAATAATGCAGGGTTGACCGCTCTCGGGCCTTCCCGCAAGCCTTCTTTATCGAATTCGCTTATGCTCCAGACGCTGCCAAGAGTTGAGCCGAGCGACACGCCGGTCCTCAAAGACAAATCCTCATCCAACGGATGTTTGAATCCGGCATCGTCCAAAGCTAACTTCGATGCTGATAAGACTAATTTCGTGGCCCTGTCAAGCGTTCTCAAGCCTTTTTCTCCTAAAAAGTCCTCGGCCCGAAAGCCAGTTATCTCTCCGGCTGTCTTCGCCCTCGTTGTGGAGGTATCAAATAACGTAACAGCCCTTATCCCCGACCTACCTTCTTTAAGCGCTTTCCAGAATGCTTCTTTACCGATTCCGTTTGCGGCCAATATTCCAATGCCTGTAACCACAATCCTCTTATCCATTGTCGTAACAACAAAAACCCAACTCCTTATATTTCTTGAAGTTGGGTATTATTTGGAACGCCCGTTATTATCTTTTTCTTCCTGTTCAGAGATCCAGCGGTCGATTGTTGACTTCTTGAACCGCCAATTAGCGCCTACCTTAAAACAAGGAAGCTTGCCTGCCTTTGCATGCTTGTAAATCGTAACAGGCTTCATCCTAAGGTAGCTCGCCAATTCCTGAACGGTGAAGACATTGTCTTCTGGCATATCAGGTTCCACCTTTTGTATCAGCTATACTCTTTTGATATAGACTAATATGCCCTTACACATCTTCGTATAAGGGCGCATCCATTGTTTTGGGGTGATATAAAGTATACACCAGATTTTTGGATTGTCAAGGGTTAGGAGTTGAATTTCGAGGTGTGATTTTGTAACTTATTGCTATTTAGGCAGTTATGGGAATAATTTTTTCTAAATTATGCCTTATACTTATCCAATTTCTTAATTATTCCTTTTAGCTCTTCTTCCAACCGATTTATGGCAATGGAGATGTCGTGAGGCCGTGACGCTTGGGTCTTTATTAGGTTGTCGAGCTCGCCTGAAAGCTTATTCAGGCGGGACTTCTGATCTCTTACTGTGGCCTCAAAGCTATCGGCAAGACGATTTATGCTGTTGGCAACCGTAATCAGCTCGTCTCCCTGCCTTAAATATATACGTGAGCCAAGATCTCCGGCCGCCAGGCTATCCATAAACCGTTCCATCCTGTATATTGGTCCTGCTATCCTGTGAGACAGGAATATTCCGATAAGCGCGACAAGCGGCGTAACAAGTAGGACGCTTAACATAATTCGAAAATTTACTATCTTTACTATATGAACGAGCCTGCCTTGCGGATAAACATTTGCGAGTTTCTCACCCATCAGAATCATGCTCGTGTAGTATATGACGTAAGAACACAATGCGGCTGTCAAAAACATCAAAGCCAGAATGATGCCGACGTATTTTAACTGGAATTTCTTTGCGACGAGATATTGTTTCCTTTTAATTTTTGGTCTAACCATTTCAGTGACCATTTTAATTTTTCCTCCAGATTAAAATTTCCCTTCTTATTGTCAATTTGACTGAATCCTCTTTCGAACTTCGTATTAACTCTACGGCCTTCTTTAACGGCATGTAGCGGGTAGAATTACCGTCTATAGCCACGACAACGTCATTTGTATTTAGTCCGACTTCGAATGACGAGCCGGCCTCTTTAACCGTTGAAACTGTAAGGCCGTCGAATTCCATGCTGAAAGATGCGCCTATGAGATCGTTTGAACTTGATAGTGCACCCTTATTCGGATTTATCGGCACATCGACGGTGCGCTCGATCGTGCATTTGATCTCTAATGAAGGCTTTTCCAATAAACTATCTAAAATTTCTTTTGTTGGCATGTAGCCTGTAAGGCGGCCCCATATCGCTACTAATAGATCGCCCTCCCTCATGCCGCCGTCGTAGGCAGGAGAATTTTTCTCAACGCTCGCTATCTCATGCGAGCCATCTTTCATCGCAAGATTTATCCCTATTGAATCCTTTAGCTTCTGAATCGACACCTTAAACACTTCTTCGCGGCTCCTCTCTGTAGGCACGACGCTGCCATAGCGCTCGAACTCTTCGCGCCTCTGCACATCTGCCTCTTTCTTTATTTCTTCTTTCCTATATAGATAGCCTTGCAAAGATACGAGCCCATCTTTTGCCGCTTTAGAATTGGGGTTTATTTTACAAGCCAATTCATAACAAGTGAATGCCCGTCCATAGTCGCGCCGTTCTTTGGCCTGCCCTGCGAGGTTTATGAGGTTGTCTTCTTCGGCATCGTAGGAAAGGTCTCGTATATCCGCCTTCATTAAAGTAATTTCACCGTCAGCAGTAGAGAATACGAGCCTGTCTTTATAATCTTCAACGACTATGCCTTTCAGCTCCCGCCCGTCAGTAAGGTGTATGGTGTCGGCGTTTGAACTGATAGCAGCGAGCGACAAGAAACAAGTGACAAGTAACAAAATGCGATATTTCTTCATGATGGCTCTCCGAATATGATGCGCAGCATATTGGGTATTACTTTATAATCATTTGTTCCCGCGCCATAACCTATTTCGTAGACCTTCATCTGAGGGGCATCCCCAAAACTTTTGGCAAGGGTCTTCAATATGCCTGCGCCGGTAGGCGTTACAAGCTCGCCTTCGAGTTCCGATATCTTCAGGGGAACGCCCTTAAGAAGCTCCAGCATTGCCGGAGCCGGTATGGGCCAAGTTCCATGCGCTGTCTTTACAAAGCACCTGCCAGTATGGACCTTTGACGAACAGACCACGTCTACCTCAAACTCATCGATCGCTATTGCAGTGCCGACGATGTCTATAATCGAATCTATGTCTCCCAGTTCGTGGAATTGAATGTCGGCCTTAGAGCTTATGCCGTGGACCTTCGCTTCGGCATCTCCTATATTCGAAAATATATCGGCCGCAATCCTCTTCACCCTCTTATTTAAAGAACTTTTCTCTATCAGGCTGAGGATCTCGTTTAAAGAATGATGTCCATGCGTTTTTCTATCGACAATGCAGTCGAATTTTGTGCCGTTGAGCTCACCTCGTTTTATCTTGCTCTTTCTTAATTCATAACCTTTTAATCTCAACTTTGCGAGTTGCCTGGATAGCGTAGTGAAATCTAACCCCGCATCAAGAAATGCGCCGATCGTCATATCTCCGCTGATCCCGCTAAAACAATCGAAATATGCAATCTTCATGTATTTATCATGCTCGCAAAGTATCCTGCGCCGAAGCCGTTGTCGATATTTACAACCGCCACACCCGGCGAGCAACAGTTCATCATCGTAAGAAGCGGCGCGATCCCATGGAAAGAAGCGCCGTAGCCGATGCTCGTCGGAACTGCGATCACTGGCTTTGAGACAAGCCCGCTCACGACGCTTGCCAGAGCGCCTTCCATCCCCGCTACGACTATTATGACGTCTGCTTTTTCCAAAACTTTTCTCTTATCCAAAATCCTGTGGATGCCGGCCACTCCTACATCGTATAAAATCTGGACCCTGTTTCCCATTAACTCTAACGTCACGACCGCCTCTTCCGCAACCGGTAGGTCCGCTGTGCCGGCTGTGATAATTAGAACCGTCCCCGTTTTAAGCGCAGTCGGTTTACTTCTGTAGCTTATTATCCGTGCCTTCTTATTGAACATCACTTTCGGATATATTTTTTTAAGCTTTAAAAACACCTTTTCATCCGTGTGCGTTATTAGCAGGATCCCGTCGTGTGCTATTATGTCTTTCGCGATCTTTATTATTTGTTCAGGAGCCTTTCCTTTCCCAAAAATGACTTCAGGAAAGCCTCGTCTCAAATTTCTGTGATTATCTATCTTCGCAAATCCCAAATCTTTATACGGCAGGTCCTTCAAAATATCTACGGCCCTTGCCATGGAGAGGCGGCCCGTTTTTAAATTTTCTAGCATATTAGTTACTCTATCTGCCATTTTTATATTTTAGGATTTGAAAATTAAATACATTAAAACAATCATTATGATAAGGGACAGGATATAGAAGTCATTAAAGTAGAGGAGGTCTTTTATCCTTTCTATTAATGTATAATCGTACTGCCTCGTTATGGGCTCTTTACGCTTTATGTCTTTTTCCAGCTCTGTATATGGATGGGTGGGCCTGCCATGAGCGCCCAGAGCAAGCTTAACGTGCTCTGGTTCTTTCTTTTCGAAATCGATGACCTCTTTCCGCACGGCATCGATCTGTTCTCTTCTGAACCTTAAGAACGTATCGCCGATCTTGTAAGCTGGTATCTCGCCTACATCCACAAGGCGCTTCACCTCTTCTTCGGAAATCTTGAGATACTCCGCCACTTCTCTTATGCTAAGTAATTTCTCTGGCATGTGTTAAATGTTATTTAATTTTCCCTGCCGCCACCCACTC
>JAHFGO010000077.1:0-6856 GCA_023247385.1 Candidatus Omnitrophota bacterium
TATCGCGTCTGAGAGGCTAGAGCCTGTTTCCACATCATTACGAACGGTTATAATTATAGCTCCAAATGTTTTATTATCCATCTGCTCCCCTAATATATCGAGCGCTCCAACTAAGGGTATGCCAGCATCTACCATAGTTGCAAGCTGCCTAGAGAATATCACAAGGTCGTCCAGCTTTATCCGCTTTCTAATGCCGAACGGAACTGAAATTTTAAATTTTGGCACTGCTTCTTCGACTGAAATAATTATAAGGTCCTTTTTTCTTAAGACATCTATTACACCGGCGCGATCGCTTGATTCCATTGAACCTGTTACAGTCTTGCCATCCTGGTCCTTCGCAACGTATTTAAAATTTGCCATCTCTAATCCTCCGAAGTCACTCTTAGGACCTCTTCGAGCGTTGTGACACCATTCACAAAATTCTCTAACGCATTATCCCGCAATGTCTTCATGCACAGCTGCTTCACAGCGTAATCTTTTATATCATCGCTCCCGGCTTTCTTCATCACCATATCCCGTATCTTGTCATCTATAAGAAAGGCCTCTAATATGCCAAGCCTGCCATAGTAGCCTGTATTGCTGCATCTTGAGCAACCCTTGCCTTTATAGAAAGATTTTATTGGCCTCTTCGCAATCTCATCCGGCCTTACCCCTATACGCTCCAATACATTCTTAGATATATCTATCTCTTCTTTACAATTCTGGCAGATTTTTCTCATAAGGCGCTGTGCTGACGATAGGACCAGACTCGATGCCACCAAGAATGGCTCGACCCCCATATCTATGAGTCTTGTAATTGCACTTGCAGCGTCGTTAGTGTGAAGCGTGCTCAATATCAGTTGTCCCGTCAATGATGCTTTAATAGCAATGTCTGCAGTCTCAAAATCTCGTATCTCTCCAACCATCACAACGTCAGGGCTTTGTCTCAAGACCGACTTCAACCCACTTGCAAATGTGAGCCCAATCTCTGCCTTTGCTTGAATTTGGGTAATGCCCTCCACCTCATACTCGACAGGGTCCTCTAATGTTATGATATTGCGCTCCGGTGCATTAATCTGATTGATGATAGAATAGAGCGTTGTAGATTTTCCGCTGCCAGTCGGGCCAGTAACCAAAATCATTCCATAAGGTCTTGCGAGGGCGGTTTTAAAAGTATTTAATGGCCCTGGCAGAAATCCCAGTTTATCTAAACCGATGCTTAAGCTCGATTTATCCAATACCCTCAAGACTACTTTTCCGCCGAATGTGATGGGGAGAACAGAGACTCTGAAATCTATTTCATGACCTTCAAAATTTATTTTGAAACGTCCATCCTGGGGAAGCCGAGTTTCAGTAATATCCAATTTTGACATTATCTTTAAACGAGCGATGACAGCATTCTGGTTCTTCTTCGGAAGGGTGAGGACATCATGAAGATTCCCGTCTATTCTATATCTGACCCGCAAGAATTTTTCGGAAGGTTCTATGTGTATGTCGCTTGCCCGGCGCTTCAATGCCTCATTTAACATTAAACTTACAACTTTAACTATAGGGGCTTTCTGACTTTCTTCGGCTACCTCGCTTACATCTATCCGCTCTTCTTCATCTTCTGCCTTTTCTATCTCTATATCCTCTGGCACGTCTTCTAATATCTTTGATATCTCCAGTCCATGTGAACCATAATAATTATTTATAGCTTCTTTTATATCATTCTCTGTCGCGATGACCAGATCTATCTTGTAATTCGTCAGTATCTTTATATCGTCAATAGCAAATATGTTTAAAGGATCCGACATCGCGATTGTGAGCACCCTGCCTATTTTGGATATCGGAACGAGCGAATACTGTTTGGCTATCCGCTCCGGGATAAGTTCTGTTATGGATTTGTCTATCTTATATTTTGATAAATCTATAGGCGGGATATTTAATTGGCTGCTCATCGCTACCATGAGATCCTTCTCAGAAATAAAGCCCTTCTCAACCACTATTTTGCCAAGGCTTCCCCCTAATTTTTTTTGAATATCCAGCGCCTTATCAAGGTCTTTTTGCTTTATCAGCTTTCCCTTTACAAGGACATTAATCAATTTATCCCTGAAAGATTCAATCATTGAAGCCTACCTCTCATCCAAATCCTGATCGCCCACGGTAACACGAACGATCTCATCTAGAGTAGTTGTTCCGTTAAGAGCGCATTGAACCCCATTCTCCCGTAAGGTTCTCATCCCTTCGCGTCGGGCCTCCTCCCTTATCTGATATTCTTGAGCGCTCTCCAGTATGAGTGACTTTATCTTTGGACTCAAAACTAGAGTTTCGAGTAAACCGACTCTTCCTTTATATCCAGTCCCTAGACAGCTATCGCATCCTTTTCCTCGATAAAATGTCGGTTTACCGTTCAGCTTTATTTTTAACTTTTCAGCCATCCCTCTATTCAATTCGTAAGGCTCTTTACAATTTTGGCATATTTTTCTAACTAGCCTTTGCGCGCCAACTAATATTAGGGATGAGGTGATTAAAAATGGTTAAAGGCCCATATTCACAAGCCTAATTATTGAGCCGGTCGCCGTGGTAGTATGAAGGGTGCTCAATACCAGATGGCCTGTCAACGCCGCCTTTATCGCTATGTCGACAGTTTCGAAGTCTCTTATCTCACCTATCATTATTATATTGGGATCCTGTCTCAGGATCGATCGTAAGGCGCCCGCAAAGGTAAGCCCAATATCAGGTCTTGACGTAACCTGATTTATTCCTTCAATAAGATATTCCACAGGATCCTCAACAGTGACTATATTCTTTTCCGGTGAATTAATATACTGAAGGACAGAATAGAGGGTTGTGGTCTTGCCGCATCCTGTAGGTCCGCAGATGAGAATCATTCCGTGAGGTCTGGCCGCAGCCTTTTTTATCTCCTCTATAGAGAATTGGTCGAATCCCAACTTTTCTATGTCAAGCATGGCCTGCGACTTATCGAGTATCCTCAATGCCACCTTTTCGCCCATGCTGGACGGAAGCACTGATATTCTGAAGTCCACCTCTCTTGAATGCAGCTTTACCTTGAACCTGCCGTCCTGTGGGAGGCGCCGCTCTGCAATGTCCAGATCCGACATTACTTTAAGCCTAGACACTATCGCACTGTGTAGAACCTTCGGCGGGCGTCTGCCCTCCTGCAAAATGCCGTCTACCCTATATCTCACACGAAGTTCATTCGTCAATGGCTCTATAAGTATGTCGCTCGCCCTCATATTCACCGCCTCAGCCAAAAGAAGGTTGGTGATCTTGACGACCGGGGCTTCCTGGGTCATCCTTGAGAGGTCTCTACAGCTGTCGCTTGCGCTCCCTCCAACAACTTTATCTCACTAGCCTCTGTCATATCATCGACTATCTTCTCTATAGCTGCATATGCGCTCTCATCATAATATTGGCCCAAGGCCTCGCTTATATCTTTCTCCGTGGTCACGATCGGACTTATCTTGAATCCGGTAAGCGCCTTTATATCATCCAGGGCAAATACATTTAACGGATCAGCCATTGCGACCATCAGCGTATCGCCCATCTTTGAGATTGGTAAAATTTTATACTGCCTTGCCATCTTTTTAGATATCAATTTTATTACAGCGGGATCGATTTTATAACGCGACAGATTTATCGGCGGGATACCAAGCTCTTGGCTCATAGCTATCATCAAATCATTTTTTGAGACAAGCCCTAAACTTACAAGGATATCGCTTAGGGAGCCCCCTTTTTCTTTTTGTAACGATAGCGCCTTCTTCAAATCATCTTCTTTGATGAGTTTCTTGTCTATCAATATTTTTGTAAGTTTCTCTTTTAAGCCGAGTAGCATTTTTTATAATTATTTTTTCCTATAGTATTTCTCTATAGAGTTAGTTATGTCAGTCATGGTGCTGACAAATACCTGCACTTTACATTTCGTTATCATCTCTATATCTTCAACGGCCTGAACATTCAGGGGATTCGACATGGCGATAGTTAGAAGATCGCCCATTTTATCTATTGCTATAAGATTATACTGTTTCGCGACGTTTTCCGGAATGAGCTTTATGGCTTCGTTATTTATCTCATAGCATTCTAACGGCAGGTATGGGAACCCATACTGAACTGTTAAGGACTGCGCTATCTCTTCTTCCTTGGCGAAGCCAAGCATCACCAGTATCTGACCTATGAGACCGCCTTTTTCAGCCTGTATCTTGAGGGCCTTGGCGAGCTGGGCCTCATTGATTATACCCCTTTCGATGAGTAGCTCGCCTAATTGTTTTGATACAATCCTTTTGACTGGCGGCATACAGGTGGTTACCTTTTAAAGATTCTTGCTAAGTCTTCCGGATCAGTAGTTCGATCAAAAGCCTCTTCACGGGTGATGAGTTGCTTCTGATAAAGTTCGTAAAGTGCCTGGTTCATGGTTTTCATACCATCTTTTTGGGATGTCTGTATTACTGAATATATCTGATGGGCCTTAGATTCTCTAATAAGACTACGTACTGCTGGTGTAGCCATTAAAATTTCAGTAGCCAGTACTCGTCCCGGAGCTTTTGCTTTCGGTATCAATTGTTGTGACAAAACAGCTATAAGCACAAATGAAAGCTGCGTCCTTATTTGCTGCTGTTGGTGTGCCGGGAAGACATCTATGATTCTGTTTATAGTCTGCACGCAATCTGAGGTATGCAGCGTTGCAAATACCAAATGTCCGGTCTCCGCAATTATAAGGGCCGACTCAATTGTTTCAAGGTCCCTCATCTCTCCTATCAATATGACGTCCGGGTCCTGTCTCAATACGTGTTTTAAGGCCGCGCCGAAAGAATATGTGTCGCTATATACTTCCCGCTGATTAACGATTGCGTTTTTATTTTTATGAATGAATTCAATGGGATCTTCCATAGTCACTATATGACAATTTCTATTTTGATTTATCCAATCAATCATTGAAGCTAAGCTGGTAGATTTTCCGCTTCCAGTTGCGCCAGTAATGAGGACTAGACCCTTTGGACGTTTGCAAAGATCTGTCGCTATATTGACTGGAAGGCCGCACTGTTCGAATGACCATATGTCATGCGGGATGAGCCTGATCGATGAGGCGATCGATCCTCTCTGTTTAAATACATTGACCCTGAAACGGCCCAATCCTTTTATGCCGAATGCCATATCAAGCTCCAAATCGCGCTCGAACTTCTCTTTCTGAGCATCGCTGAGCATGCTGTATGTCAATTTCTTCGACTCATCCGCTGTTAAGATTTCTTTATCTACAGGCACAAGATTCTCATCTATTCTAAGCTGTGGTGGCGAACCTACGGTTATGTGTAGATCCGACGCGATTCTCTCAGCCATCAATTTCAACAAACTATTTATATCCTGCGGCATATTCTTCTCCTTGTAATATCTAAGCTAATATAAAATTTAAAATGCAAAAATCAAAATTTTTGTGTCCTTCGGACCTAAATTTTGAATTTTAAATTTCAATTTTATATTTTCATTTTGCATTTTTAATTTTTATGCAACGACCCTGTTCTTACCCGATGTTTTTGCCTGCCTTATAGCGTCCGTCGCTTTCTTAAAAAGCTCGTCGCCCGTCGCACCGTCGATCGGGTTTTCGCTGACGCCAACACTCACAGTCAAAGTCGCAGGCCCTTCTTCTTTCAACATATTTGTTGAGTTTATCTTCTTTCTAACTTCCTCAGCCATACCAGTAGATTCTTTTTTGTTTTTTTCCGGCAAGAGCATGGCAAATTCATCGCCGCTTATCCTTGCAGCTTTTCCAACGGGGCTGGTATTGTCCTTAATAATTTTAGCGATCCGGCGCAAGGCCTCTTCAGCCGCTAATTCGCCATGGGTATCCCGAAAAGTTTTAAAATCGTCTATATTAAAAATGATGAATGAGCATGGTCTCTGATAGAATATGGCGCGCTTTATCTCCTCTTCCAGCCGCGCCAAAATGAAGGCCTTGTTAAACAGATCTGTGAGGTCATCTTTTATCGCAAGCTCCTCTGTCTTCTTGTTCAGTATATCGCTTTCTATGGCAATGGTGATTTGCTTTGCGAAGACCTTGACTAAATCGAGATCGTCATCTTTAAATTCAAAATTATCAAGTCTATTGCCGATAATAAGCAGTCCAAAAATTTTCCTGCCGGAATGTATTGGAATGGCCGCTATATTTTTCAGATTATAAGACGTTTTGAAATTATCTAATTCTTTTGATGGCTTTACGCTTTTATCGATAACCATGGCACACTGATCTATCAAAACCTTTTCCAGAACCCCATGTCCATCCTTTTTTATTACAAGATCGCTCAGGCGCTCTTTATCGACATTGGTTAAAGCCCTGAGTATGAAGCCGCCACTTTCTTCGCGAGGCATATATAATGCGCCGTAGCCTGTATCGAATACCATCGCTGCTTTCTCAACCGCTAATTCGAGTAGAGAGTCTAGCTGTATAGACCCGGCCGAGATGATGTCTCCTATCTGCAGAAGGCTTGATAGTGTCAACACCTTCTTGTGTATGTCTATATTTACCTCTCTCATCTTTTGACTATAACTTTTCAGCTCATCCAGATTGGACTTTATCTTTTGAGTCATCAAATTTATGGACTGACCCAGATTCCCAATCTCGTCATCGTTCAAAACCGCTATCTTCCTGTCGAACTCGCCGCTCGCTATTATCTTTGCCTCTATGGCCATATCGATAACTGGATCGACCAGGCCTTTCGCGAACACTAAGCCTAATACTGCAATAACCAAGGACGCGAAGATGACGGTGCTGATATTGACGAAACTTTGCAATTGTGGAAAAATATAGATAGAAATTATGTACGTGTAAGCAAGCAACGGTATAATAGACATCAGGCTGAATGCAACCATCATTTTATACCTT
>JAHFGO010000077.1:6866-8765 GCA_023247385.1 Candidatus Omnitrophota bacterium
TATACAAATCGTCCCGAGCCCCTCGCGTCTACACATAAACAAAGAACGCTCGGAGCGAAGGACTACATTGTATAATAATTATAATTTCAAAAAAATGTAATTTGATGAAAGTATACTATATGGAGTAAGATTTGTCAATCCTTCGACGATGCTCAGGATTGACATTAAGCGAAGTCGAAGTGTCAAATAACGGTTTTGCATATATTGCCGGCGCGATTAAAAAGTGATTGTCTGGATAGCCCGACATCGATAAAATCCCATGGTAAAATCTCATCAAAAGATCTGGCTCTGTTTATATAAAAGAACGGGTCTAGACCTGTCTTCTCAAATGATTTAATCCATGTATTAAAATTAAAAACTTCTTGCCACCCATCAAACCGGCTGCCGGCCTTCCAGGACTCATAAATCGCCCGCCAAAGCCTTCTATCCCCTCTTGACAAGGCCGCCTCAATGCAGCTCATCTGAAATGAATGAAAAGACAGTTTTATCAAATTCGATTTCACTGCATTCTTTAGCATCTTTCGTTTTCTCTCAAGTGCCTCGATAGCGGCCATTCCCGCCCATTGAAGGGGCGTGTGAGGTTTCGGCACAAATGCGTTTATACTGGCAGTGACATGCGCTGGTTTTCCGTCCACCTTCCTCTTTAATTCGGAAATTCTGCATATAAGATCAGCCATATCGAATATATCTTCATCTTCCTCTCTAGGAAGGCCTATCATAAAATAGAGCTTCACGTGCCGCCATCCATTTTTGAAAGATTCCAAGGCTGCCTGGAATAGTTTCTCTATATTTATATTTTTGTTCACAGCCTTTCTTAAACAATCGCTGCCAGCTTCTGGGGCAAAGGTGAGGCCGGACTTCTTAACTTTCGATATAAGGATTGGCAGGCCTTTCAAAACATCCTGTATCCTTAACGATGGAATTGATATCGAAACTCCCCTTTGACTGAATTCTTTGTTTAAGTCTTCAACTAAATATATTATTCCCGAATAATCGCTGCTCGATAGTGATAGAAGCGATATCTCATCATAACCAGTCATTGCGTAGGACTCTTTTGCCAGTTTTAAAATCTCGCCCCGGCGCCTTTCGCGCCATGGATGGTAAGTTGTGGTGGCCTGACAAAAACTGCAGGCGTGTTTACATCCGCGCATAATCTCTATGGAAATTCTATCATGCACAATTTGTATATTTGGAACGATCTGCTTAGTCGGATAGAACGCATTATCGAGATTAGCGACAACTCTTTTTTCAACCTTAGATGGGATTCCATCTTCGATAGCTGAAAATTTCTTTATCGTATGATCACTGGTATATTCAACATGATATAATGACGGGACATAAAGGCCTTTTATCTTGGCAAGCCTTCTAAGCAATCCAACCCTTGTCCGTTGCTCCTTGTCTCTTGCTCCTTTGTATGCTTCTATTATCTCGAGCATTGCTTCCTCTCCATCCCCAATTACAAACGCATCGATGAATTCAGCCATCGGCTCAGGATTATAACATGAAGGGCCGCCTGCAACGATCAATGGATCGCTGTCAGCCCGATCGACCGACCTTTTGGGTATCTCGCCCAAGTCTAAGAGATTCAATACATTTGTAAATGTAAGCTCATATGCAAGACTCAAGCCTATTATGTCAAAGTCTTTTATTGGCCGCCGCGATTCTAGACTGAATAAGCTTATGCTATTTTTTCGCAAACCTGCCTCAAAATCGAGCCACGGAGAGAATGCCCTTTCGCAGACGCAGTCATCTCGGCCGTTCAGAATACCATATAATATCTTCATGCCGAGATAGCTCATGCCAACCTCGTATAGATCGGGAAATGCGAGCAGAACTTTAATCTTGTCGGCTGTCCACTCCTTTTTAACAGAGTTCCACTCTCCACCGATATACCTGCCA
>JAHFGO010000006.1 GCA_023247385.1 Candidatus Omnitrophota bacterium
TGGCAGGCGACGGACTGAAAGAGGTGTGCAAGGCTGTCGGCATACCGCCTGTGCTGCATGCCGGTGCCTGTATTGATAACTCGAGGATTTTGATCGCATGCTGCGAGATGGTAAAGGAAGGCGGAATCGGAAATGGCCTCGACGAGCTTCCTGTTGCCGGTGCCGCAATTGAGTGGATGGCAGAGAAGGCAATGGCGATTGGATGGTATTTCGTAGCTTCTGGCCTGTTGGTTGTATTCGGCGCGCCAATGAGAGTTAAAGGAAGTCCGCCGTTAGATAATTATATAACCAAGGATATAGAAAATATTGTAGGCGGCAAGTGGGCATTCATTGAGGATCCTATTGAGAGCGCCCATGCCATGATAGCGCATATAGATAAAAAGAGAAAGGCGTTGAAATTACAGCCGATGCTTTACACTCAAGCCTATCCTGTTCAGGTGTGATCCCATGAAGCAATCTAAAAAGATATTCTGCGATATAACGAAATGCGTAGCCTGCAGAACGTGCGAGCTTGCGTGCGCAATAGAGCACTCTGCTACGAAAGATTTATTCCTCGCCATGCTTGAGAGGCCGAGGCCGAGAGCGCGCACCTTTGTTCATTTTATCGAGAGAGATGTATCACACTCAATAGCATGCCAGCATTGCGAGGAGCCGCCGTGCATGGAGGCGTGCATGTCTAGTTGCATAAGTAAAGATGAGAAGACAGGGAAAGTCGATATAGACCGTTCAAGATGCGTTGCCTGCTGGATGTGCATTATGGTTTGCCCGTTCGGTATAATATCGCGCGAGGCGGCCGATAAGAATAAAGCATTCAAATGTGACTTATGTCCTGATAGAGAATGTCCAGCCTGCGTGGATGCATGTCCCACCAAGACTCTTTCTTATGAGACACGGGATGATTTTTCAAGACGCATAAAACAGGAAAAAAAGGTTTATGAAAAAAAATAATGCGTATGTGATCATCGGAAATTCTGCAAGCGGCCTAGCAGCCATCGAGTCCGTAAGGCGCATTGATAAAACTTCAAATATCATCAACATATCAAAAGAACCGCATAGGCCTTACTCGAGATGCCTTTTGAGTTATTATCTGGCCGGCCAATATAACAAAGATATATTGTGGATAAGACATGAGGATTATTATAAAAAATATAATGTCGAGGGCTTATTGAACACAACCGTTGCAGGCGTAGATGTTAAGAACAGGGCTCTTGCGATCGCGGGCAATAAAAAAATCAGTTTTGACAAATTACTAATAGCAACAGGCGCATCAGCAAAGTCTGTAGACATCAAAGGAGCTGATAAAAGAGGGGTCTTCGTCTTAAGGACGCTTGAGGATGCTCAAGGTATATTAAATATGTTGCCAAGCGTTAAAAAGGCCTGCATCTTGGGCGGCGGCCTTATAGGGATGCGCGCGGCGTACGCATTGAAAAAGAGAGGCATAAATGTCCACGTCATAGTGAAGTCATCTCACATATTTTCTCAGATGCTGGATGCGGAGGCGGCCGACATGATGAGACAGCATCTTGAAACAAATGGCATAGAGATCTCCACTGGTTTAGAGGCAAAAGAGATCTTAGGCAAAGATTCGGTCGAGCATCTTGTATTGGATGATGGAAACAGGCTAGATTGCGAGCTTATAGTAATAGGTAAAGGTGTGGCGGCCAATCTGGAAATAGTCAGAGGCCAGGTCAAAACCAACATGGGGATACTTGCGAATGAACACCTCGAGACCGACAATAAAGATATCTACGCTGCTGGAGATGTGGCTGAAACCTACGATATATTAGAAGGATCTAACAATGTGAATCAAATATGGCCTGCGGCAATACGGCAAGGCAAGATAGCGGGCTTGAACATGGCAGGCGAAGAGGCAAAATATGAAGGAACCTATGGGACCAACTCGCTGGACTTTTTTGATCTCGCCGTAATGTCATTTGGTGTGGTGAAGCCAAAGAACGATGTGGATTTTGAGGAGTTGATAGAGATCGACACAACAAGGCGCCTTTACAGAAAGATCATATTGAGGAGCAACAGAATCGTGGGCGGCGTATTGATAAATGATGTGGAGCGCCACGGCATATTATTACATCTTGCACTTCATAAGATAGATATAAGCGATATCAAGTATATACTGGCCGATGAATATTTTGATTTTGGCAAAGTAGTACCTCTCATAAAAAGGCAGGCGAAAAGTTTCGCGCGTCCCGAATATAATGATACGTGCGCTACCTATTCACCACTGTATTAATTTTAGGATGTCCCTCGCCCCGAGCGAGTGTTGATTATTTGATATCGCGAGGGGCTCGGGGCAAATTTTACTTCGTAAAATTTGGAGGCTTAAAAGAAAATGTCCAAAATTATAGCTACTAAGGCGATACGAGGCGCTCACAAGATAGTTGCGAGAGCGAAAGAGGATTTGACGAAGGCGATAGATGAATCAGGCATAGATTCACCCGTTGCGTTTCCTGACACCAATTACTATTTGCCGTTTGCGTATGCCATGCTTGGCATAAAGGCACAAAAGGCAAAGGAACTTTTAGAGATATTGAAATATGCTGAGTCGCTATTGCCGCCGATTCCATCAGAAAACGTTTGGCTGCCGTATCTTGGTCCCACCCTCGATGCCGGCATGGCGACATTGTTCGCTGAGGAAATTATAGAGGCTCTAAAATATTCTCTTGGGAATACTGTTACACCGACACACGATTATTGGGTTGGTTTCACTACGGATGCGATCCTGCGCGAGCAGGGAATAAAGCTGGTTGATGGCAGGATGCCGGGTTTTGCGGCGATAGTAGGTGCTGCGCCGACAAACAAAGAAGCTGTCAGGATGGTCCGCGAACTTCAGGAGCGGCACATACTCGTCTTCATGTCAGCTACGTCCGACGGAAAGTGCATTGCCGAGCAGCTGAATGAGGAAGGCGTGCAAATGGGTTGGGAGACATTTCTGGTACCGCATGGCACTGATATAACATCTACAGTATATGCGTTGAATTTTGCAGCAAGAGCCGCAATGACATTCGGAGGCATAACTCCCAAAAGCATAAAAGAGGCAAAAGAGATATTATTATATAATAAAAACAGGGTGCACGCTTTCGTTCTTGCATTGGGCGATGTCGATGATGAGAAGCACGCCACTGCGGCCGGCGCCATAAATTTTGGATTTCCGATAGTGGCAGACACCGATATAGATCAGATTCTTCCGACGGGGATATGTCGTTATGAGCACGTAGTCTCGCCGGTAGAGCGCAGAAAGATGGTTGATAAGGCGATCGAGATTCGCGGGCTAAAGTTGTCCATAGATAAATTGAATATACCTGTTCCATACGGGCCAGCATTTGAGGGTGAGCGTGTGAGAAAGCCTCAGACCGCGTGCGAGATAGGCGGAAAATTTTCAAAGGCATTTGAATTTTTACGGCTTAAGAAAACAGAAGACGTCGAAAATGGCAAGATTCAAGTGGTAGGACCCGAATTGGATACAGTGCCTGAAGGCGGAGCGATTCCCTATGCCATGATAGTAGATGTTGCCGGAAGGAAAATGCAGCCTGATTTCGAATCCGTGCTTGAGAGAAGATTTCATAATTTTTTGAGTGAAGCCATGGGAATAATGCATACAGGCCAGCGCGATATGATATGGATACGCGTTAGCAAAGAAGCGCGTAAGGCAGGTCTATTATTAAAACACTTCGGTGTAATAGTGCATGCGAAACTCCTGAAAGAGTTTCCCTCTATAGTAGACAAGGCCCAGGTCACCATATATACAAAATTGGAAGATATTGAGCGGCTTTTGCCAGAGGCTCAAGCCGCATTTCAGGAAAGGGACGCGAGGCTTGCAGGCATGACCGATGAAAGCGTTGACGTATTCTATTCGTGCAAACTATGCCAATCTTATGCGCCGACGCATGTCTGCATAATAAGCCCTGAGAAGCTGGGATTGTGCGGCGCGTATAATTGGCTTGACGGCAAGGCTGCATCTGAAATAAATCCGCTTGGCGGAAACGAGCCTGTTTTGAAAGGCCAATGCCTGGATCAGGTGAAAGGCGAATGGCAAGGCGTTAATGAATATCTGTATCAGAAGTCGAACAAGACGATACCGAAGGTGAGCATGTATTCGATCATGGATTCACCATCGACATCATGCGGGTGTTTTGAATGCATATTGGCTGTCGTTCCAGAGGCCAACGGTTTGATGATAGTAAACAGAGGATACTCCGGCATGTCGCCGTGCGGAATGAAATTCACAGTTCTAGCCGGATCAGTGGGCGGCGGGAACCAGACGCCTGGATTTATGGGAGTCGGCCGGTTGTATGTAACGAGTAAAAAATTTGTCTCTGCCGAAGATGGCTTAAAACGGCTCGTGTGGATTACGAAGGAGCTCAAAGATGCGCTATCCGATAAATTGAAGAAACGATGCGAAGAGATAGGCGTTCCGGATCTTCTCGAAAAAATAGCGGACGAGACTATCACTACTGACGCGCAGGAGCTTGTAGCGTATTTACAGAAGGTCAAGCATCCGGCGCTCGACATGCCGCCGATCATGTAGCGTATAGCGTTTAGCGGATAGCGTATAGGAAAAATATGGCGTTATCAGGATTAGATATATATAAATTATTGCCGAAGACAAATTGCAAGGAGTGTGGATACGCGACGTGTCTTGCGTTTGCAATGGCGCTTGCCCAGAAGAAGGCCTCACTCGACAAATGCCCGCACGTGACGCTTAAGGCAAAAGAGGCCCTTGAGAGCGCAAGTCAGCCGCCAATCAAGCTCGTCACAATAGGTGTCGGTGAGAAGAAGTTAGAGATGGGCAACGAAACGGTCATGTACCGTCACGAGCAGAAATTTTATCATCCCACGGGCATAGGATTTCTAATTGAAGATACTCTGGATTTGGATAAGATTCAAGAAGTCATCTCTAAAATAAATAGCCTTAGTTTCGAAAGGGTTGGCCTGACGATAAGGCCGGATCTGGTATGCATTAAAAATTCTTCAGGCGATAAGGATAAATTTGTAAAGGCAGCTGAGGCGGCAGTATCAAAAACAGGACTGAACATAGCTTTATATAGTGACGACGCAGCTAAAATTTTAGAGGCATTGAAAATTTGTAAAGACAGAAAGCCGCTCATGATATGCGGCGATATCAGCAAGTTGGATGAATTTGGAAAAATAGCGAAAGAGAATTCCGTTGCTATAGCAGTCACTTTCAGTAATATAGAAGAATTAGCGCAACTTACAGATAGAGTTAAAAAAAGCGGCGTTGAAGAGATAGTGTTGAACATAAAAACCGATAGCTTATGGAAGAGGATTCAGGATGCTACTTCAATAAGAAGGACAGCATTAAAGAAAAACTTGCGTCCTCTGGGTTATCCTGTAATGGCCTTCACCAATACGAGTGAGGCTGATTTGGAACTGGCCGAGGCTGTATCTTATGTAGCGAAATATGTATCACTAGTAATAGTGAAGAGCATAGAAAAAGATTTTGTATTTCCTATTCTGGTGGCGCGGCAGGACATTTATACAGATCCGCAGAAACCTGTCCAGGTCGAGCCTAAAATTTATGAAATAGGAAAGGTGACGAAAGATTCGCCAGTATTAGTAACGACCAACTTCTCAATTACATATTTTACAGTTGCAGGCGAGGTTGAGGCAAGCAAGGTTCCGACATATATAGTCTGCTGCGATGCAGAGGGCATGTCAGTCCTTACAGCATGGGCCGCGGAAAAATTCACTGCGGAGAAGATAGCAGAGAGCATTAAAACAAACGGCATAGCGGATAAGGTCTCCCACAAAAAAATTGTAATTCCCGGTTATGTGGCAGTCTTAAGCGGGAAGCTCGAGGAATTGTCTGGCTGGACAGTGGAGGTTGGCCCAAGGGAAGCGTCGGGCCTCCCAGCCTATTTGAAAGGGTGGAAGTAGTGGAGAAATTTAAAATATTGTTTAAACCGGACAATAAAGAGATCGAGGCAGATAGAGGCGAAATACTTCTCTCCTGTGCCATAGGGGGTGGGATCTACATAAATTCATCCTGTGGAGGTGACGGCATATGCGGCAGGTGCAAAGTCATAATCGAAAAAGGCTCTTTCACGACAGAGCCGACAGGAAGGATAACTCAGGAAGAACGTAAAAAAGGATACGTATTGGCCTGCCTTACCACTATTCATGGAGATCTGGTGGTAAAGGTTCCGCCGGCTTCGCGACTGGATATAACGAAGATAAAAGAAGAGGACGCAAAACTCTTGCGCCTCAAGGGCATATATTCCCAGGCAGAGGACACTGCAGAAGTTGAGGCGATCAGCCACAAAGAAGCCTTCAGCCACAGTCCGTTGGCCACCAAATTATATTTAGAACTTCCTCCGCCAACGCTGGACGATAAGGTAAGCGATCTTGAACGGCTTTATCGCGAGATAAAAGATAAGAAAGATATTGGTTTTATGCAGACCGGCCTCACTAATATAAAACGGCTTGGCGCCATCTTGAGGCAGAGCGATTGGAAGGTCACAGTATTATTAGGGAAGAGAAACGAGACGACAGAGATAGTATCGATCGAGCATGGCGATACATCAGGCAGAAATTACGGCATAGCGTTCGATATAGGAACGACCACAGTGGTGGGCCAACTGGTAAATCTTAATACTGACGAAGTGCTCGGCACTAAGGCGACGCATAATAGACAGATTGTATTCGGTGATGATGTCATAACGCGTATCGTATATGCTACCGAAGAAGATGGGCTGGAGAAACTCCACCACGCTGTCATAGATAACATGAACGAGATAATAAAGGAATTGGTTGCTGGGAATAAATTGGCGCTTACCGATGTAAATGGCGTCCTGTGCGCCGGGAATACGACCATGATTCATCTCCTATTGAGGGTGGATCCTAAATTTATAAGGATGGAACCATATGTCCCGACAGCTAATTTTGTCCCGACTATACGCGCATCAGAGGCCGGCATAAAGATAAACCCGAGAGGACTTTTGGCATGCGTGCCCGGCGTCTCGACATATGTGGGCGGCGATGTGGTGGCAGGCGTTGTGGCGTGCGGCATGAGCGAGGAAGAGGATCTAACGGTGCTGATAGATGTCGGCACGAACGGCGAGATTGTGATAGGCAACAAAGAATGGCTGATTTCAGCAGCTGCATCCGCAGGTCCGTCATTTGAGGGCAGTGGTGTAAGCTGCGGAATGCGCGCCACAAACGGCGCTATTCAGCGCGTGAGACTCCAGAGCCCTGAAAAGGTGGTTCTGGAGACGATAGGCAATGCCAGGCCCAGGGGCATATGCGGGTCAGGTTATATAGACGCACTGGCAGAGTTATTTACACACAGAATACTTGAAAGGGACGGAAAGATATCCACTTCTATAAAATCATCGAGGATACGGCAGATGGAGACAGGCCTTGAATTCGTGCTGGCATTTAAAGACGAAACCGATATAGGGGCGGATATCGTGATAACAGAGCAGGATGTAGAGAACCTCAAACGTTCAAAGGCATCTATATACAGCGCCACAGCAATTCTCCTTGACAAATTGAATCTGCGCTTCGAGGATGTTAAGCGCTTTTTTATAGCAGGCGGATTCGGGACGTATCTCGATATCGAGAAAGCAGTAATGATAGGCCTTTTGCCGGATCTGGAAAGATCGCGTTTTACATTTATAGGCAATAGTTCTCTCATAGGTGCACGAGAGGCGCTATTATCTTATGAGGCGTTCAAGAAGGCAGAGGAGATAGCGACGAAGATAACATATCTGGAGCTGAGCGTAGAGCCGGCTTATATGGACGAGTATATACAAGCGCTCTTTTTTCCTCATACTGATATTGCTAAATTCCCATCTGTAGGAGCACTGCGTTAGCAAAATGGGGACTATCATAGCTGTTAATGGCAAGGGCGGCACAGGCAAGTCGACTGTAGCAGGGTTAATAGTTGATTACATCGCATCAAAGAAGCTGGGAAGCATATTAGCTGTGGACGCTGATCCCAATTCCACGCTTTCGGATGTGCTTGGTATAAAAATAGACGCGACTATGGTTGGCGTTGTCGACGAGACCTCAAAAGAGAAGGATAATTTACCAGCAGGAATGACTAAGGATAGATTTATCGAGATGAAAGTCCAGGAGTCTATTGGCGAGGGAGAGGATTTTGACCTTTTGGCTATGGGCAGGCCCGAAGGGCCGGGCTGTTATTGTTATATAAATAGCGTCTTACGCAATGTTTTGAACGATGTCATCCATGGATATGATTTTCTTGTTATAGACAACGCCGCAGGAATGGAGCATATATCGCGCAGGACCGAGCGCATAATAGATAAGATGGTTCTTGTGAGCGATTATACCGTGATAGGTGTGAGGTCATGCATTCGGATATATGCGCTCGCAAAAGAGATGGGCATAAAAGTAGGCAAATTTTTTCTGATCGTAAATAAATTATCAGGCCCCCTCGATCCGTTAAAAAATGAAATAACCTCAAGCACCATACCGTTAGCTGGCACAATAGATTATGACGAAGAGCTGCTTCGTTTAAGTTTGGCAAATAGGCCGGTGTCGGAGCTTAAGAGCGATAGGATTAGAAGCTCAGTTGAAAATATAGTGAAAAATATTTTGGAGGGATGACGTGCCTATTGATTTAGCGCGCGAGAAATATTCAGGAAGCGTGTACACCGTTGAGCTTGGTGGAACCAGTGCCGCTGGCGGCACGAGGGATAGCGTCATAAAGATCGGCGGAGAGACTACCCTGCCGTTTCTGTTCGAGGAAGGCAGCATGCCGAATTCACCTGTCGTTGGATTAGAGATATTCGATTGTGAGCCGACGGACTGGCCCGACGGTTTAAAGAATGAAATTGGCGATGCGCTCAAGGACCCTATAAAGTGGGCGAAGAAGTGTGTCGGAGACTTTGGCTCCAAATTCTTGTGCGTGAGATTAATAAGCGCACATCCGGACTGGGGCGGCCGTTCGGCCAACGACGCGATCGCCTTTTTAAAATCGTTGTTACAAGAAGTGAAGGTGCCGCTTGTCATTATAGGCTGCGGCGATGCTCAAGTAGATAACGAGCTTCTGGCAAAAGCAAGTCAGGCAACCAAAAATGAGAAATGTATTTTAGGAATAGCATCCCAGAATAATTATAAGACTCTCACAGCCAGCTGTCTTGCAGACGGCCATTCAATAATCGCTACGTCACCCGTTGACGTTAACATAGCCAAACAGGTCAACATCCTCATAAGTGATATGGGCCTGGATCCGAAGAGGATAGTGATGGACCCGACAACAGCGTCTTTGGGTTACGGTATGGAATATGTATATTCTATAATGGAGCGGGCGCGCCTTTCAGCATTGGCCGGCGACAAGATGCTCTCAATGCCATTTATACTTTTTATTGGGCAGGAAGTCTGGCGGGTAAAAGAGGCAAAGGATTCCACTCCACTGGGCATCAAATGGGAAATAGCTACTGCCGCCGCAATGCTCCAATCAGGAGCCGACATACTTGTCATGAGACATCCCGTTGCGGCACAGGCTACTTCGAAATATATAGATGGTATAATGAAGAGGTGATACAGTGATAGTCATAGGCGAGCTCATAAACGGAATGTATAAAGATGTTAGGAAAGCCATTGCAAACAAAGAGACAGACGTGATACAGCATCTTGCCGAAGATCAAGTAAAAGCTGGAGCAAAAGCTTTGGACGTGAATACAGGGCCATTCTCAAAAAACCCGAAGGATGACATGAAATGGCTGGTTGAATCCATACAAAAAGTGACTGATGTCTCGCTCTCGATAGATTCTACGAAATTTGATGTGATCGAAGAAGGCCTGAAGCTTACAAAGAATAGGGCTATCATAAACTCCACGAATGCAGATGACGAGAAGATGTCCAGGATTTTTGAACTTGCCAAAAAATACAATACACAGGTAATAGGCCTGACGACGGATAAGTCAGGCATTCCGAATAGCAAAGAGAAGCGTCTCGAGCTTGCAGCAACTATAGTCGCGAAAGCCATGGATTACGGCATCAACGCAGAAGACATATTTTTAGACCCCATAGTGTTGCCGGTAAACGTCGCGCAGTCGCAAGGCATCGAAGTCCTGGAATCTATAAGAGAGTTCAGGCACCTAAGCGATCCTGCGCCGAATGCGATAGTTGGGCTATCCAATGCATCCCAAGGCACGAAGTTCCGAAGCCTCGTCAACAGGACATTTCTAGTGATGGCTGTTGCGAATGGGCTGACAGCGGCGATTCTCGATCCCTTAGATAAAGAGCTCATGGATGCAATGATTGCAGCGGAACTGATTTTAAACAAAACGATATACTGCGATTCGTTTTTAGATGCGTATAGGAAGAGGTAAAAATTTTCGTATTACAATGGCGTAACTTTTGTGTGTCAAGCCTTCGCTTGTCGTGAATTTGGATTGGGCATCCAAATTCACTGTGGCAAAATTTTGATGGCCGCTCAACCTGGCAATGCTTAGATAATTGACCAGTTTTCGCGTCCTACTGTATCGCCATAAGGTATCAAAATTTTGTAACAGTCGCTACGGCTTGAGCACCCAAAAGTTCCGTCGTCAACTGAGCCAAAAAATTTTTGCGGGTGAATATTGTTGAATGGACACGAGGGATGGGGGTTGAGCCGTAAATTTTGATAAGGTATAAATACAGTCTGACTTATATACGTATAGTATCCATAAGCATAATAATGATAGATTAGATAAATGAAACATAAACATTCCTTGATATCAAAATTAGGCGAAACCCCCTGGCCGAGATGGCCATTTGATAGCAAGACCCGCAAAAATTAAAGGAGATGATTGAGATGGAACGAAAGAAGATCACGATTACGGATTTACAGGATAAGAAGCGAGATGGTAAGCCGATCACGATGCTCACGGCATATGATTATCCGATGGCGCGGCTTGTCGATGATGCCGGCATAGATTCAATACTTGTGGGAGATTCGCTCGGCATGGTCGTCCTTGGTTACGAGTCCACCGTTGGCGTTACAATGGATGAGATGATTCACCACTCCAAGGCTGTCAGGCGCGGTACAAAATATGCGTTTTTAATAGGCGATATGCCGTTTATGTCCTATCAGATTTCGAAAGAAGAGGCCATCAGGAATGCCGGCCGCTTCATGAAAGAGGCTGGATGCGATGCAGTGAAGCTCGAAGGCGGGGATGATGTTTTAGATGTTACGAGATCAATATTGAATGCAGGCATACCTGTTCTCGGCCACCTCGGCCTCACCCCCCAAACTATTTCAAAGCTCGGCGGATATAAAATTCAGGGTAAATCTGCCGAAGCCGCCAGGCGAATTTTAGAACAGGCTTTAAAATTGGAGGACGCCGGCTGTTTCGCAATCGTGTTAGAGTGCGTTCCGGATGAGGTGGCGAAACTGATCACTGAGAAATTACGGATACCAACAATAGGTATAGGTGCAGGACCGCATTGCGATGGGCAGGTTTTGGTCACGAATGATATGGTGGGCTTGTTTGACAGATTTGTTCCCAAATTCGTAAAACAGTACGTGAAGCTATCCACTTTGATTTCAGATGGTTTAAAGCGATATAAAGATGAAGTCGAGCGGGGCGTATTCCCTGACCAAGAGCATAGTTTCACCATTAAGGAAGAAGAGCTGGATAAGATGAGGAAAAGATGAAAATTGCGGTAGTTGGACCTGGCGCGATGGGCTGCCTCATAGCAGCCTTTTTAAAAAATAAAACTAAGGAAGAGGTATGGTTAATAGATAAGAACCCGGAGCGCGCCAAGCGCATCAGGGACGACGGGATCAGGATCGAAGGCATAAGTGGTGCGTTTACAGCTAAATTAAGTGTGACTGCGGATTCGAAAGAAGTCGGCGTTAGCGATCTTGTTATAATTTGTGTTAAAAGTTACTCGACTGAAGATGCATGCAAGAATATCAAGGATCTGGTCTCCGGCTCCACACATGTGCTTACGCTTCAGAACGGCATTGGAAACGTCCAGATCTTAAATGATTACTTCGGCCCTGAAAAAGTTATAGCAGGCATAACAAATCATGGCGCCACGCTCTTAGGGATTGGCCATGTGAGGCATGCGGGCAAGGGCGATACAATAATAGGGAAGTCCGATGGAAGGCTGTCAGGCCTTTTGAGAAACTTAGCGGGCCTTTTAGAAAAGTGTGGGTTCGATACAAAGGTCTCCAAAGATATAGATTCTGTTATATGGAGCAAGCTCATAATAAATGTCGGCATAAATGCATTGACAGCGATAACGCATCTCAACAATGGCCGGCTCGCAGAGTGTGAGGAGGCGCGAGAGCTTTTACGAAGCGCCGTTCAAGAAGCTGCGAAGATTGTGAAACGAAAAAGGATAAAACTTGCCTACGACGATCCCATTCAGAAGGTAGAGTCCGTATGTAAGGCTACAGCCACTAACGTCTCAAGCATGCTTCAGGACGTATTAAACCAAAAACGCACTGAGATAGATTTCATAAATGGCGCCATCTCAAGGCAGGGTAAGTCATTAGGCATATCTACTCCTGCAAATGATGTCTTGACAAATTTAGTAAAGATAATCGAGATGAGTTACGATAAGGTAGTCAAATAGGAGCTCTCTGATATGCTATTAATCGGCGAAAGGATAAATTCCACAAGGAAGAACATCCAGGATGCGATTAAGAATAGAAATGCAAACCTCATCCTCAAAGAGGCGACAACACAACTTGCCGCAGGCTCCAAATATATCGATATAAATTGTGCGGTGACATCCGGCGATGAGGTTCAGGATATAGACTGGGTGGTCAGCGTTTTGCAGAGCGAGATAAAGGACGTGAATATCTGCATTGACACTCCAAACTATCTTGCTATCGAAAGAGGACTAAATATTTATAAAGCAAAAGGCAGCCTCATGATAAATTCCATAACCGGCGAGGATACGAGAATAAAAAGGATACTGCCGCTTGCAATAAAGTATAATGCCAAACTCATAGCGCTCATAATGGATGATCAAGGCATGCCTTACACTGCACCTGAAAGATTCGATATAGCTAAAAAGATGCTGGAACGTCTGGAGAAAGAGAAATTTAATATGGATAATTTATATCTCGATCCATTGATAAGGCCCGTAGCTACAGAGCCGCATCAGGCAAAGGAATTTTTGAAATCCATTCCGATGATAAAAACTCTTGGTAACGTAAAGACCATATGCGGCCTGTCGAATGTTTCCTTCGGCCTTCCTGACCGAAGAGCGATAAATTCCGCATTCCTTTCAATGGCAATACAAGCCGGCCTTGATGCTGCGATACTAGATCCTCTGGATAAGCTCATCATCTCTAGTCTGAAAGCCTCGCAAGCGCTCATGGGGATAGATGAGTATTGCGCAGATTATATAAAGTCTTTCCGCGAAGGAAAATTAATATAACCAAAGAAGCTCCCTCGGCTGCTTCTATTCGTCGCAGCCTCGGGATAAAATTTGCACGCAAATTTTAATGACGAAGAAAATTTTTATAGCCGCCACAATGCAGAATGACGGCAAAACCACTGTCTCCCTGGGCCTCACCGCAGCCTTAAAAAAATACTTCAACAAGATAAGTTTCATCAAACCAATAGGCCAAAGATACCTTATCGAACAGGGCTATAAGGTAGATGAGGATTCTGTGCTGATAGAAGCAGTTTTTGGAATAAAATGTAATGCCTGCAATATTAAGGATATGTCTCCAATAGCCATCGAGAAGGGTTTCACTGAGCGCTATATCGAGAATGGGCCGGGAGAGGATTATGCAGCTAAAATCAAAAGTGCTTTCGAGCATGTGGCGTCAGGAAGCGACCTTGTTATTATAGAAGGGACAGGCCACGCCGGCGTAGGATCGGTATTCGATCTGTCGAACGCAACTGTGGCCAAGCTTTTGGGTTCTAATGTTATACTCATATCTTCGGGCGGCGTAGGAAGACCGATTGACGAGATCATGCTCAATAAAGCGCTATTTGATCGAGAGGGAGTGAATATAGCGGGCGTCATAGTGAACAAGGTGCTCCCTGAAAAATTCAAGAAGATATCCCGCCTAGTCAAGATGGGACTGGAGAAGAAAGGCTTGAACCTTCTCGGAGTATTACCGTATCAGAAGGTTTTGGATACTCCGACGATGCGCGAGATAAAAGAGGAGATACGTATAGACCTTTTATATGAAGGCGAAAACCTTGACTGTCTGGCTGAACAGATATTGATAGGCGCCATGAGAGTGAGAGACGCGCTCAAGTTTATAAAGAATAATACGCTCATGATAATCCCGGGCGACAGAGACGACATGATAAAAGCCATTTGCGATCTCCACGTCGGCAAACTAAGACGAGAATGCGGGATTGCCGGCATAATATTGTCGGGCGGCCTCATGCCAAAAGAGTGGACGCTTAATTTTCTAAAACAGTCTAAAATACCTACGCTCACAACGAAAGAAGATACGTATTCTATCGCATCGCGCATTCACCATATCCTTGTAAAACTGCATCCGCAGGATACTTCTAAGATAAAGCTCATTGTCGATATGGTCGAAAAACATATTGATATAGATAAAGTTCTCGCCAGTTTAAAATGAAACCATCCAGAATATTCATGCTATCCACAGTATCGGTTTTAATATTTCTCACTGCATATATTCCATTTTGTCATAACGTCAGCGATAGGATAATTGAAGAGACAAAATTCTACATGGGCACGATTGTTCAGATAAAAGTTTCCATCAACCCAAAAGATGATGAAATGAAAGCGAGAAAGGATATAGACGAGGCGTTCAAGGAGATAGGCCGGGTAGAAAATGTATTCAGCACTTTTAAACCGTACAGCGAGATTTCAAAAATCAATAGGCTGAAACCAAATGAAGGACTTATGATTAGTGACGAAGCATTTTGGTTAATTAAAAAATCAATCGACTACAATAAAAAGACGCAAGGCGTCTTCGATATAACTGTCAAGCCGCTGATAGATCTTTGGGAGCGCGCCAAACGCACTAAAATAATTCCAAAAGATGAAGAGATAAAAGAGGCGTTAACGAAAGTTGGCTCGGACTATATCAGTTTAAATAGCTCGGACAAAACCATATCTTTCACCCGCAGCGGCATGGGGATAGATTTAGGTGGAGTAGCCAAAGGATACGCTGCGGATAGGGCAATAAAGATTTTAAGAGAAAATGGCATAAAAAATGCCATTGTAGCTAGCGGCGGTGATATGTATTGCCTCGGCAGAAAGTCAAGAAGACAGACATGGAAAGTTGGCATACAGCACCCTAGAAACAGGAATGAGATTCTGTTAAAACTGGCGTTAGAGGATAAGTCTATCAATACTTCAGGTGATTACGAGAGATTTTTTGTGCTCAATAACAGAAGATATTCGCATATCATAGACCCTAGGACCGGATATCCGATCGGCGATAATGTTGTAAGCGCAACCGTAATAGCAGAAGATTCCGCAACATCGGATATTCTTGCGACCGCATTATGCATACTCGGCCACAAAGGTTTAAGCATAATAAAGACCATGAAAGGCGTGGATGCCATATTGATAATAAATTCGAACAATACCTTGATAATGGAGATGTCAGAAGGTTCTAAAGAGAGATATGGGATCAGTGAAAAAACGGCTATTGAGCAGTAAAAAAGTAGTTGTCGCAATGAGCGGCGGCGTAGATTCATCACTTGCGGCAGCGCTGTTAAAAAGGGAAGGCTACAACGTAATCGGCGTAACATTCAAGACGTGGCCGAAGGAGGAATGCGGGGCGAGCTTCGGCAGGGCCTGCTGTAACCTTGAGGCAATAACGCGCGCCCGTGTAGTGGCCGAGGATTTGAAAATACCGTATTACGTGCTTGATTTCAGCGAGGAGTTCAAAAAGAATGTAATAGATTATTTCTGCACCGAATATTTAAAAGGCATGACGCCGAACCCCTGCATTATATGCAATGGAAAGATAAAATTCGGAAAGTTATTGGAAAAAGCGCATTCTCTCAGCGCATTTTCGGTAGCGACGGGCCATTATGTGAAAGTCTGTTCTGACAGGGGTGGGGGCAGATTTTTACTGAAAGAAGGCATGGATAAATCTAAAGACCAGTCATATTTTTTATTCACCCTGTCTCAGGAACAATTGGAACATGCAATGTTTCCACTTGGTGATTTCATGAAAGACAAGACACGGGCGGTTGCAAAGAGATTAAAGCTAAAGACCTACAATACGATATCAAGCCAGGATATATGTTTCATCCAGGATTTAGATTATGCTGAATATATAAAGAATAAGACAGGCGTTGAAATAAAAAAAGGCGAGATAGTGGATAGGGATGGCAAGGCCTTGGGTTATCATAAGGGGATACCCTTCTATACGATCGGTCAAAGGCGTGGATTGGGGATAGCTCACAAAGAACCTCTCTATGTTACAGCTATTGATATAGATGAGAACCGTATAATAGTCGGCCCGAAAGCCTATGTCTTGAAAAAGAGCCTTATAGCGGACAGGCTAAATTGGATCGCGATACGTAAAATAGAGAAGCCTCTTAACGTTATGGCTAAGATAAGATATAATCACAAAAAGGCAAAAGCTACTGTAACGAGAGTGTCGGGAGATTCTGTGAAGGTCGATTTCGACCAGCCACAGGAGGCCCCGACTCCGGGCCAGGCGGTTGTGTTCTATGATAAAAATATAGTGGTGGGTGGAGGATGGATAAGAGAAGCGCTATAAAAATTTTATTCGATATATGAATAAACTTAATAAACTAAAACTCATCTTAAAGAAATTAAAGAGTGTCGTCATTGCTTATTCCGGCGGATTGGATAGCACGTTTCTGTTGAAAATGGCTATCGATACGCTCGGAAAAGATAACGTGTTAGCTGTCACTGCTCGCTCCGAAACATACCCTTCTTCAGAATATAAAGAAGCGAAAAGACAGGCGAAGATGATAGGCGCAAGGCACATTACAATACATACAAAGGAACTGGATATTAAAAATTTTAAAGACAATCCTGTTAATAGATGCTACTACTGTAAGAGTGAACTATTTAAGAAGCTGACAGACCTCAAAAGTGAATATAGACTTAATAGTGTGGCGGACGGTACTAATTTCGACGACCTGAAAGATGTGAGATATGGAAGGCTGGCGGCAAAGGAGATTGGAGTAAAAAGTCCATTATTAGAGGCAAAAATAGGCAAAGACGATATACGGAAATTTTCCAAAGTTTTGCAGCTGCCAACATGGAACAAGCCTTCCTTCGCATGCCTTGCGTCTCGTTTTCCGTTTTATGATAATATCACTAAGGAAGGGCTCAATATAGTCGAAAGGGCCGAGGAATATCTTAGGAGTTTAGGGTTCAGGCAGGTTAGGGTCAGGCTTCATAAAGACATCGCGCGGCTCGAGTTCTACAAGAATGACTTCAGCAGAATATTGAATGATAGGATAAGAGATAAGATCGTGCGCAAATTAAAAGATATCGGCTTCAAATATATAACTTTCGATCTCGAAGGATACAGGACCGGGAGCATGCATGAGGCCGTTATTGACAAAAGATAAGTATGAGTATAAGATATAACAAATTTGGCGGCGTAGCTCTCCGCCTTCGCATTCAACTTGCAGTGCACTATATGCTTCGGCGGATTCGCCGAAATTTTGAAGGTTTTTCAAAGATGTTATTCAGCGGCGGGGTAGCTCAGTCTGGCAGAGCAGTCGGCTCATACCCGGCGTGTCACTGGTTCAAATCCAGTCCCCGCTACCAAATTTTGCCGGCTATTCTCGGATAGCAAAATTTGTCCCGAGGAGGTCGGCGTTTTAGTTATATCGACGAGGGACTACAAATTAGAGTTCCCCTCTCGGGGGCCCCTTCAGCAAGGGCAAAAATTTATAAGGTGTACCAAAATAGGACGTTTACAATTTGCAGGGGTGTGGTATGAAAAATATCATAATAGCTAGTATTGTCTCTCTATCTTTAATTTTATCCACAATTGTTAAAGAAATTAGGGACAGACACCTATTAGCAAATTAGTAAGTAGATGAAGGCTCTTCCTAGAAATAGAAAGAATAAAAAATGAACCCATCCCATTTTTCAACGAAGTATTACTGCTCGATGGTTTGTTGGTAAATTATTTACACTACAATTTCTGTTTTATGCTATAATGTAGTGTAAAAGGAGATCGGAAGATGAATGTATTGAAAGGGATATTATCAGAGAGCAAAGAGTATTATCTGGATGTCAAAGATAAAATCGCGAAGAAATTAAGAGGCCTTCCTAAAGGCAGTATAAAGAAAAGAAAAATATCCGGAAAGACATACTATTACTTGCAACATAGAATCGGCAAAAAAGTACAACATAAGTATATTGGCAAGAATGAGCCGGTGGATCTTCTGAAGCAGCTCAATGAACGGAAAGTCTTAAAATCTGAATTGAAGAAAGTTAACGAGGCCCTGAGAATTCTGAAGAGGACCGAAGGGCGGGAGCGTGGTTGATCTTATTGAACGCATTCTCAAGGTTTTTGCCGATAACCACCTGTTCGACGAAGGCGTTGAACTTATAGGGAGTTGGTGTTTTCAGCTATATCAAAAGCACCTGGGTGCCAGAAACTTTCCCCTAAGAACCCAAGATATAGATTTTCTTATTCCAAATCCTTTTCATGGCAAAGAACACGCAGATTTTATTAATCAATTGGAAAACTTAGGTTTTAACCGCGAATTCAAAAGAAATGGCTCATTATATTTATGGAATGCAGAGCTGAAAATTGAATTTATAACCCCCGAAAAAGGCCGAGGTGCAGATGGCGCTATAAAAATTAAAAAGCTGGGTGTTAATGCGATACCGCTCAGGTTTGTCGGTTTATTGTTAAATAACCCGATTGCCATTATTGAAAATGGTGTTAAAGTTTTAGTCCCGACGCCCGCGAATTTTTGTCTTCATAAACTCATCATAGCGTCTCGCCGAAGAAAGATTGATAAAAGCATAAAAGATCTTCAGCAGGCAATTTGTACTTCAGTAATTGTCGACAAAAAAGAAGTCCGCGGATTATTCGATTCGTTGCCAAAAAAGTGGAAACAGGCGATTTTAAGAATGCTGGAAAAATCAAGGCAAGGGTTACCTCTTTTAACTAAAGAAATAGACGAACTTGCTCTTACACTACAAAAAGTTGAAGGACAATAAGTGTGGTGTAAGACGTTGTACAATACAGGTTAAATTTTTATGGGTGACGCGACTGATGATAAAGAAATGAAAAGATGGTTGATCAGTCTAGCGACAAGATAGATCTATTTTGCAGCGACTTGCCTACCCGATTTCAGCCAAATATCGGTAAAATCCTGGTAACCGGCGCATCTGGCTATATCGGTGGGCGATTGGTTCCGGAGCTATTGGCCAGAGGATATAAAGTACGGGTTATGGTAAGGGCGATTTATTCTGGATACGATGCTCTTTGGCCTAATACAGAAGTGGCGGTAGCTGATGCGCAAGATATAAATGGTTTGAAAATGGCGCTCGACGGCATCGATACCGCTTATTATTTAATTCACTCTTTACGCCTTGGACCAAAAAAGTTCGAATCGGCGGATATTAAAGCTGCGAGGAACTTCAGGACAGCCGCCGAAGAGATGCGCATTAAACGCATTATTTATCTGGGAGGCCTTGGCGATATTAGGAGTCCGCTCTCATCTCACCTGCGCAACCGCGCAGAGGTAGCAGAAGAACTACAGCGCGGAAAAGTGCCAGTAACTATTCTTCGCGCTGCCATAATCGTCGGATCCGGAAGCGCATCATACGAAATTATTCAGCATCTGGTAAGAAAACTCCGGATTATTTTGATTCCGCGCTGGGGAAAGAATAGATGTCAGCCGATAGCTATACGCGATGTGATTAAGTATCTCGTCGGAACGTTAGAAACCCCCGAAACTATCGGCAAGGCTTTTGATATCGGCGGAAGCGGCATCTTAACTTATGAAACGATGCTTAAAACGCTGGGAGAGGTTCTGCAAAAGAAAATAATTTTTATGTCAGTTCCTTTCTCGGGCATTAAACTCTGTGCTTATGGTACAAGCCTTCTCACCCCTGTCCCGGCATCAATAACAGAATGTTTAATGGAGGGATTAAGGAGTGAGGTCGTCTGTCAAGATGACACCATCAAAAGTCTTGTCCCGTTTCAGCCGTTATCATATAAAGAGGCGATAGTGAGGGCCATGTCTCGTGAAGACCAAGACAGGGTGTATACGAGATGGTCTGATGCATACCCGTCGGCGCATGAATTAGCTTTAAAACTGCACGAACTTAAGGAAGGGCCAGCATATATCACAAGCTATTCACTTACAACCAGGAAGAGCGCTCCCTCGCTTTTTAATTCCATCTGTAAGATCGGAGGAAGAAAGGGATGGTTTCACAGTAATTGGATGTGGCGATTAAGAGGAGGAATAGACCGGCTCTTACTTGGTGTAGGATCCGCTCGCGGAAGAAGAAGCCGTTCCAATATAAAAGTTAATGACGTAATAGACTTCTGGCGAATTGAAGATCTACAGGATAACAAAAAGCTTCTTTTACGTGCAGAGATGAAATTACCCGGCAGGGCATGGTTAGAGTTTAATATTATAGAAGAAGGCGATAAGAGAAGGTTGAATACAACTGCCTATTATGACACTCATAGTCTTTTAGGCAAGACATACTGGTACATGTGCCTGCCTTTCCATCATTTTATTTTTCAAAATCTTATTAAGGAGATTGAGAGAAGAAGCTAATGGCAGGAAATTTAATCGAACGCGTTTTGAAGACGATTAGGAATTATGAGATGCTATGGCCTGGAGATAGCGTCTTGGTGGCAATCTCCGGTGGGCCGGACTCAGTATTTTTATTGCACGCATTGAATCATCTTAAGAGCAAATTGAAAATAAAAAAACTAGTTGTATGCAATCTCGATCATGGATTGCGAGGTGCCGAGTCAAGAACGGATTCTTTATTTGTAAAGACCTTATCTAAAGAATTGGGATTAGAGTTTGTGCATAAAAAAGTAGATTTAAATAAAAGCAGGATCAAGAATCTTTCGACTGAAGAGGTAGCGCGCGAGGCAAGGTATGAATTTTTCCGCGATGCTGCAAAAAAAACTTATGCCAATATCATTGCCACAGGACATACATTAGACGATCAGGCAGAGACGATCCTGATGCGTCTTGTAAAAGGCTCGTCATTAAAAGGCATCGTTGGCATATCTCCTATGAGAGAAGACGGGGCACTACGCATTATAAGACCATTGATTGAGCTTGAGAAGGGCGAGATAGCAAGATATCTTGATGCTGAAAAGATTCCTTACAGGATAGACAGAACGAACCTAGAACCCATATATTTCCGAAATGTTGTGAGAAGCCAAATCATTCCATTCCTTGAAAATTATAATCCCAGATTGAAAAGAGTGCTATTCAATCTCGCCGAACATTTGAGGGAAGATTTTGAATTTATCAGAGACGCGAAACGTAAGGTCATGGGCGGCGGACCTGAGATACGATTAAAGGATATCGTCGTTCAGCCTATAGCCATTCAGAAAGAAGTGCTGAGGGATGCACTGGAGAAGTCCGGTGGAGAGATAAAAAAATTATCATTCAGGCATTGGAAGGAGATGGAATCTCTTATTAAATATAAAAGAAAAGGCAGCTCCGTAGACCTGCCTGGCGGCATCAGGGTTTCAAGAACAGATAAGGTGCTTATTTTCAAGAGATTATAATCTTGCCATATAATTAATATTCTGATAAGATATTGCCTTATAAAATCGGAGTTGAATGCTATGGATAAGAATGGAAGAAAAGGCAAAGGCGGTCCCAGGCCTTCTGGTGCTCGAGGCAATCTGGTCATCTGGATACTCATTGCCTTCGGCATACTATACCTATTCAATACCTGGACTCAGACTCAAGGAGAGAAGCCGGTCCAGGAGCTCTCCTATTCAAAATTTTTTGATATATTAAAAGATAACAAGGATACGCAAAAAATAAAATCGTGCGTGAAGGTAGAAAATATCGTGAAGGGCCTGTTATCTGACGGTTCGAAATTTGTCGTAAATGTCCCGGAGAATGATCAGGATCTTGTAAGGTACTTGCGGGAGAACGTAAAAGAGTTCGATATAAAGCCTCCAAAGACGCTGTGGATGAACATATTCTATTCACTTGGCCCGATGATCCTTTTCATACTCTTCTTATGGCTATTCGTCTATCGCGGCAGCGCTGCTGGCGGAGGTGGCCGGATATGGTCATTCGGAAAATCCAGGGCAACCCTGGCATCGGAAAACAGGCTTAAAATAACCTTTGAGGATGTTGCCGGTGTCGATGAAGCGAAAGAGGAGCTTAGAGAGGTTATAGAGTTCTTAAAAGACCCGCGGAAATTCCAAAAGCTTGGAGGCAAAATTCCGAAGGGCGTTCTTCTTATGGGGCCGCCTGGTACCGGAAAGACTTTATTAGCAAAAGCCGTTGCAGGTGAGGCGAATGTCCCATTTTTGTCGATATCCGGCTCTGACTTCGTGGAGATGTTTGTCGGTGTGGGCGCTTCCAGAGTGCGCGACCTATTTGAGCAGGCCAAGCGTTCGGCAAAACAGTCAGGCCGCGGCGCAATCATATTTATAGACGAAATCGACGCTGTCGGCCGCCTTAGGTTTGCCGGAATCGGAGGCGGCCATGACGAAAGAGAGCAGACCCTAAACGCTCTTCTGGCAGAGATGGACGGATTCAACACGCAGGAAGGCGTCATATTGATCGCCGCGACGAATAGGCCGGATGTCCTGGACCCGGCGCTACTTAGACCCGGCCGGTTTGATAGGCAAATAGTAGTGGATAGACCTGATATTAAAGGGCGTGAGGCGATCTTGAAAGTTCACACCAAAAATGTGAAACTCGACAAAAATACTGACTTAAGGATCATAGCAAGACAAACTCCGGGCTTCTCAGGGGCTGATTTAGCAAATTTAGTGAACGAAGCGGCCTTGCTCGCTGCAAGGCACAATAAGGATAGTGTCACAATGCCGGAATTACAGGAATCGATGGAACGGGTCATTGCCGGGCCTGAGAAGAAATCCAGGGTCATGTCTAAGAAAGACAAAGAGCTTACTGCCTATCATGAAGCTGGCCATGCCATATTAGCACTCGTCATAGCAGGGGCAGATCCACTGCACAAGGTAACGATACTTCCCAGAGGAATGGCCGGTGGATACACAATTCAGATTCCAATCGAAGATAAATACTACCACACAAAAGAGGATCTTTTAATAAAGATCATATGTTCATTGGGAGGCAGAGTATCCGAGGAGCTAATTTTCAACGAAGTAACAACTGGCGCAAGTCAGGACCTTAAAGAAGCGACAGAGCTGGCACGAAAGATGGTGATGCGTTTCGGCATGAGCGAAAAGCTGGGGCACCTCACATTTGGTCGTAGAGAAGAACAGATCTTTCTTGGCAGGGACATCATAGAGGAGCAAAACTACAGCGATCAGACAGCCCTATTGATAGATCAAGAGGTGCGTAAGCTCGTCGATGACTGTTATGATCGGGCAAAAGGCGAACTTACAAGGCATAAGGATAAGCTTAAAATCTTAGCTGAGAAGTTATTAGAAAAAGAGGTAATGGAAGCCGAAGATATCAAGACGCTTTTAGGGTTTAACAAAAATGATGAGGATAAGCCAGCCCAGAGTTGATACGGATACAAAACCGCTACACCCTGCCTTTAGCGACAAAACCTACATAATGGGCGTTCTGAACATCACTCCAGACTCATTTTCCGATGGCGGATTATATCTTGATAAAGAAAAAGCTGTAGAGTATGCGCTTGACATGGTCAGAGATGGTGCAGATATCATAGATGTGGGTGGCGAGTCTGCTAGACCTTTCGCAAAAGACATTAGCGTTGAAGAAGAACTTAACCGTGTCCTGCCGGTTATTGAAGCCATACGTAAAAAAATAAGTACCCCCGTTTCTATCGATACGCGTAAATCCTTAGTTGCGGAAAGATCTCTTAAAGCAGGCGTCAAGATAGTTAATGATGTTTCTGGTTTAAAGAATGATCCAGATATGGCACCGATCGTGGCGAAGTATAATGCCGAATTAATTATTATGCATACTAAAGGGACCCCTCAAGATATGCAGATCGATCCCACTTATAAAAATTTAATTGAAGAAATAATTAAAAGCCTGAGAGAATCATTAAACATCGCGAGGCGCGCCGGTGTCGACAAAGATAAAATTATTATAGACCCCGGGATAGGGTTTGGGAAGCGACTTAAGCACAACCTTGAAATATTAAATAGGCTTGATGAATTTAAAGGCTTGGGCCAACCAATATGCGTCGGCACATCAAGGAAATCTTTCATAGGAAAGGTATTGGGTCTTCCGAATCTAGAGGATAGGCTAGCAGGCACAATTGCGACATGCGTCGTGGCTATCATGAAAGGTGCGAACATTTTGAGGGTGCATGATGTTAAAGAAGTTGCAAAGGCAGCGCGAATTACTGACAGCATTTTGAGGGCAGGTTAAAGATGGGAATACTGTCTTATTGGAAGATAATATTAGAAATATTGCTTCTTTGGTATGCTATCTATATGATGCTTCTATTTGTTAAAGGGACACGGTCAGAGCAGCTTCTAAAAGGGCTCCTCATGATTGGTATAGTATATATCGTGGCCCTCCATCTCGGCTTGGATACCATAAACTGGGTCATCGCGAGATTATTTCCTATTTCTGTTATAGCTCTTGTCATAATCTTCCAGCCTGAAATTAGGCAAGGGCTCGCTCGATTAGGGCAGTTCGGAATCCGTCAAGAGAACATAGGAGTGATCGATGAGATATCGCGAGCGGCAATAAGTCTATCGAAGAAAAAGATAGGCGGCCTTATCGTCATCGAAAGAGAAGCCGGATTAAAAAGTTATATTGAAACTGGAACGCCAATAGACAGCGAAGTCAATAGTTATCTCATCCTCTCCATATTTATACCGCAGTCGCCGCTTCATGATGGTGCTGTCATAATACAGCATGGCAGGATCATTGCGGCGGGATGCGCACTGCCCCTCACGCAGGAGGAGAAGGCCATTTCCAAAACTCTTGGGATGCGGCATAGGGCAGCATTGGGCATCAGTGAAGAGACGGATGCTGTCTCGGTTGTTGTGAGCGAAGAGACCGGCTCTGTATCAGTTGCAAACGCTGGCAGGCTAACTCATGATTTAGACGAGGAAAACCTCACAAAAATTCTGAAAAGCATCTTCTATAGCACCCCGAAAAGGAAAGTGCTGTTTAGACGCAAAGCGCAAGCATAGCATGTTTAATTTATTGAGACAATTTTTTGAAAAAAATATCGGGTTCAAAATAACCGCGCTTATTTTGGCTCTAGCGCTTTGGTTCTATATAGTGAAAGAACTGAATACGGGCAGCGAAGAGGAGAGACAATTCTTAAATAAAGTTCTTCCTCAGGAAGGTGTGGTTGCGAAGAGGCTTTCGATAAGGCCGATATTTGTTGGGAAGCCACGCTGGGGATATGGAGTAGATAATAAAAACGTGGCAATAGTTCCTGAATATTGTATAGTTGTTGGCACTAAAGAATTGTTGGGCAAGATACGATTTGCTTACACCATGCCAGTAGATGTCGGCGGCGCCTATAAGCCATTTACGAAATCAGTGCCTTTGAGCCCGATAGCACCAGGCGTATATATGGAAGAAACTTTAGTGCAGGTGACTGTGCCGATGGAAAAGGTAAACCGTTAGAATTTGATATGGTGAAGCTCGGTGTAAATATAGACCACGTTGCAACGCTGAGGGAGGCGAGGAAGACAATATCGCCAGACCCGATCGAGGCTGCCAGAGTATGTGAAGACGCAGGCTGCGATTCGATCGTATGCCATCTGCGCGAGGACAAACGGCATATAAAAGACGCAGATGTGATTACGCTCCGCGAGGTTGTGAAGACGAGGCTGAATCTTGAAATGTCCATAGCAAAAGAGATAGTCGACTTTGCATGTAAGATCAAGCCAGATCAGGCGACATTGGTCCCAGAGAGAAGGCGAGAGGTTACAACGGAAGGCGGGCTGGACGTCAAAAAAAATTTGGCTAGAATACGAACTGTAGTCTGCAAGTTAAAAGAAGATGGTATAGAAATCAGCCTTTTCATAAATCCTGTAAAATACCAGATCGACGCAGCAATAAAGGTGGGGGCCAGGATAATAGAGTTGCATACGGGTGAATATGCTGTGCAAAAAGCTGAAGCTTCGAGAAAAAAACAATTAGCGATATTAAAGAATTCGGCAAGATATGCTTTGTCCCTTGGGCTGGAAGTAAATGCGGGACACGGCTTGAATTACGATAATGTCAAGGACGTCGCTAAAATAGATGGCATAAATGAACTGAACATAGGCCATGCGATCATCTCGAGGGCTGTGTTTGTTGGATTGGAAAATGCCACAAAAGAAATGATAGGACTGATACGATGATATTTGGACTTGGGACGGACATAGTCGAAGTATTCAGATTGAAAGATGCTATAAAAAAATGGGGAGACAGTTTCTTGAGCAAGATATTTACGCTAAGGGAGATAAGGTACTCGAACTCTAGAAGATTTTCGCATCAGCATTTTGCGGCGCGCTTTGCAGCCAAAGAGGCGGTAATAAAGGCCTTCGGCGAATGGCGGCAATTTCCTATAAGGTGGACGGACATAGAGGTATTGAATGATAAAGAGGGAAAGCCTATAATAGAATTCCACAGGGATGCGCTCAAATTAAAGAATAGGAAAAAAGTGAGCGAGGTAGTTGTAAGCATGTCACATTCAAAAAATTATGCCATCGCTAACGTAATCCTTTTGAAGAAAGGCATAAAATGATAGCCATCGACGATGCAATAAAAAAATTTCCTAAAAGGTCTAACGATGCACACAAAGGCGATTTCGGCCACGTCCTTGTCATAGCGGGCTCAGCCGGATATACTGGAGCAGCATATCTTACTAGCCAAGCCGCAATAAGAACTGGTAGTGGTCTTGTCACTCTGGCCATAGGTAGAAGCTTATATGAGATAATGGCAACCAAGCTTACAGAGGTCATGGTGAAGCCATTCTTCGAAACGAAAGATTATTCCTTAAGCCTTTTGGCTGAGAAGGAGCTGATCATCTTTAGTGAAAGGTGTCATACAGTTGCTATTGGTCCAGGAATTTCGCAGAATAAGGAGACTCAGCATCTGGTCAGGAATTTAATCGCAAAACTTGGCAAGCCTATCGTGCTGGACGCGGATGGCATAACTGCCTTCGTTGGCCATTTAGACATCTTAAAAAGCGCGAAGACCAAGCTCATCCTGACTCCGCATCCAGGCGAGATGTCGAGGCTGACCGGAAAAGATACAGCAGAAGTTCAAAACAATAGAAAAGATATTGCGCTAAATTTTGCCAGTGAGTATAATAGCGTCTTGGTTTTGAAAGGGCATAATACAATAGTTGCCAGCCCTGATGGCGAATATTATGTGAACCAGACAGGCAATGCGGGAATGGCAACTGGCGGAGTCGGCGACATACTGACAGGCATGATAGCAAGTTTCGTAGGACAAGACCTCGACCCTTTTACCGCTTCGACACTTGGTGTACATTTTCACGGCCTTGCAGGGGATTTTGCACTAAAAGAAAAAGGGCTTTTGAGCCTCGTCGCTACAGATCTTTTAGAAAAGATTCCAGAAGCCTTAAAGACGCTAGGATGGTATAGGCCGGGGTAGCTCAATGGTAGAGCAGTTGCTTTGTAAGCATCAGGTTGGAGGTTCGATCCCTCTTCCCGGCTCCAGTTTTGATGTAGTTTTAAGAGAAGCAAAACTGTCCCGAGATGCTGTAATCTGCAGCAGGTGGCGAGGGACAAAATATATTGTGGTGAGGTACCAGAGTGGCCAAATGGACCAGACTGTAAATCTGGCGGCGCAAGCCTTCGGTGGTTCGAATCCACCCCTCACCACCAACTTTACTCAAATATTTTTAACTCTTGCAACGTCAAAGAGTTGTGCGAAATAGAGGTATTGGATCTGAGTAAGGGGATTGTTGATAGATCAAAAAAGGCGCTGGTTAGCATATAGCCAGCGCCTTTTTATTAATGAAGGTGCTGAAACTGTAAAACCTCACACAAATGGAACTTTTTGGACTCTTCTTTTGTCTAACCTATAAAAAGGAGGGTGATGTGAGAAGGCGAATCTCAAGGTTCCATGCAGTAATCGTTCTGTGCTTAATTATTGTGTTGTGCTCTTCAGAGGCATTCGCGTATGGAGGTTATCATGGAGGCCATTATTACCGCGGCGGCAGGTGGTATAGGCACGGTTGGTTCGGGTTTGATGTTGCTGTTTCCGCTCTGACTATCGGCGCGCTCGTTGATTCCTTACCGCCAAGATATACAACAGTTGTGGTAGGTGGCGTGCCATATTACTATTATGATAATCTCTACTACAGGTCTTGTAGGGGTGGTTATGTCGTTGTCCCGGCGCCTGTGATAACTCAGCCTATTGTCGTTGCGACGGAGGTCTCTCAACCGGTTGTGGTAAGCACGCCTGCGCCTGTTGTTCAGTCTCGGCCCCAAATCTCCGAGACGGTAACAATAAATATTCCTAATTCAAGGGGCGGCTATACGGCGATCGCGCTGAAAAAATACGGCAACGGATTCATAGGGCCGCAGGGTGAATATTACTCTGAGAATCCCACCGTAGAGCAGTTAAAGACTCTTTATGGGAAATGAAATCACCAATGATATTTTACTAAAGGCGCAAGAAGGCGATCTTGACAGTTTTGAAATCATCTACAGAACGTGCGTAAACTTTGTCTATAATGTCGCGTACCGCATTCTCTGTAATAAGGAAGATGCCGAAGAGGTCACGCAGGAAGTTTTTTTAAACGTCTATCATAAGTTAAAAGGTTTTCGGCTCGAGTCGTCTTTCAAGACATGGGTTTACAGGATCACGGTGAATTGCGCGATCAATTACCAGAAAAAAATGGCCAGAGAAAGAGAAAGACAAAAAAGATACGATGATAATTTAGGCCCGGAGGGGCATGTCAATGATCCGGGAGTCGCGATTAATAGCGAAAACAGGGAAAGGACCATCAATGCGCTTTTAAGGATCCTTAATCCGGACCAGAGGACGGCAATAGTCTTGAGGAATATCGAAGGATTGAGCTATCGGGAGATCGCGGATACTTTAAAGGTAAGTATCAATACTGTCCGCTCAAGACTCAAAAGGGCAAGAGAGAAGATGCTCGTCATAAGAAAAGAGGTGATAAAAAATGAAATGTAAAAAGATCGAAGGTCTTCTAATTACAGATTATCTTGATAAAGAAATAGACGGGTTAGATAAGGTTTTAATTGAGCAGCATTTAGCCTGTTGCCCGGTTTGCAGGGATTTCGCCGCAAACACGAAGAGGCTATTGAGCGAGCCATTTACCGACATAGAGAGATCGGATGCTCCGGAATTTATCTGGCGAAGGGTGAAGGATGCCATAATCTCCGAAAGAGAGAGGCGAAGAAATCCCGTAGTCGATTTTTTTGAAAGGCTTAAAGGCGCTATTTATATTCCAAAACCTGCCCTTGTCTTCATAAGTATAATAACGTTGCTTCTCATAGTTGGCATAGTGGCTAAACTGCAATTTGCCAGCAAATATGCATTGAAGAACAATGTTCAGGAGCAGGTAGAATATCTCGATTATCCCAGAGAGAACAGTGACGCTGGGTTTGGAACCCTGGTAGAACAGTATTTTTTATAATATAAAAAAAGGAGGTAGTTATGTTTAAAAAAATTATCATGATTTTGGTTATAGCGGCATTAGCGCTATCATCGGCCGTTATTTATGCGGCTGACACCGCTAATATGCAGCAGGATAAGGCGGTTTCAAAGAAATGGGAGGCCAAGCGTCAGGAGCTTTACAAGGAACTCGATTTAACCGTTGACCAGCAGAAGGCGTTGGAGGAAAATAAGAAGAAGCACATGGGAGAGACGAAGACGCTCTTCGGTCAAATGAAGGAGACTAGATCGAAGATCCGTCAGGAGCTCCAAAAAGACACATTGGATATGACAAAGCTTACCCAGCTTAACAACGAGCTTAAAAACTTGCAGGTCCAGATGCTTGATCGTAAGCTTGAAGGAATCCTGGAGGTGAGAAAGATATTGACGCCGGAACAGTTCAAGAAGTTTACGGAGAAGATGGAAGCGCGGAAGGGCCACTTTAAGGGTAAGCATGAGAAATTGGGGCGCTGTGCCGAGTAAATGAGATATAAGATATCACTTGTT
>JAHFGO010000136.1 GCA_023247385.1 Candidatus Omnitrophota bacterium
CAGCGTCTTTATCCTTTCAAAGTCTCCGCAGTATGGAGTTTTTACATTCGGGTCTATGAGTTTGGTATACGTAAACTCTACATCTTTTGCAGTAAAGCTAATTCCATCATGCCATTTTATATTTTTCTTCAGATGAAACAGTATGGTTAGCCCATTATCTAAAATTTCCCAGCCCTCTGCCAGATCGCCTACGATATTTATATTCTTGTCATATTTTACAAGGCCATTGAAGACCATCCCGCAGATATCGCTTGAGGCTGAATCTGCTGCAAGTATAGGGACTAAGGTGCGGGCATCGCCAATAGAGCCAATAACTATTGCGTCCCCATAGGCTGGGTTGTTACTTTCTTCTAAATCTTTCGCATTCAATTGCGTAGTTAAAAAAAATACCGCCAATAATAGCGGTGCTAATAGAAAAAGTGGGGTAGTTGGATATGAGAAGTGGGTTTGGGTGTGCCTCATTTCAAATTTTAATAATCTAAAGGCTGTTCCGGCAATGGCTGTATAGGACCTTGGGTTACGGGCGGCCTTGCCCCTTCTTTTGCGACAAGAGACCTACCCCTGTGGCTTGTCATAACACCCAAGGTTAAACAGGTTATTATATAGATTATAGCCGAGGCGGCTGTGGCGCGTGTCAAGAATACAGATGCTTTGGTGCCAAAGATCGTCTGAGTAGAACTACCTCCGAAAGATTCGCTCAAACCTCCACCCCTGCCTGCCTGAAGCAAAATGACAGCAATCAAGACCATAGATACGACTACATGTATTGCAATCACTATCCCGTATAACATATCTTTACTCCTTTATAAACAATTCTTCACTATGGCACAAAAAGAATCTGCCTTAAGGCTTGCTCCTCCGACAAGAGCACCGTCGACATCTTCCTGCGAGATAAGTTCCTTTATATTATCCGGTTTTACGCTACCGCCATACTGAATCCTCACAGACTTCGCAAGCTCCTCGTCATACATCGCTTTTAGCAACGATCTGATATATTTGTGAACTTCCTGAGCCTCGTCCTTAGTCGCGTTTAGGCCGGTCCCTATGGCCCACACAGGTTCATATGCTATAATTATCTTCAGCATCTGGTCTCTTGTAAGACCACTAAGCGATTTTTCAACGTGGTCTTTCACCACACTAAATGTCCTGCCATTTTTCCTCTCTTCCAATTTTTCGCCTACACAGACAATCGGCTTAAGCCCCTCCCTTAATAAGGCCTTCGTCTTTTTATTAACGGTTTCATTCGTCTCTCCAAATAGAAGCCTTCTTTCAGAATGGCCTACAATGCAATATTCACACCCCGCACTTTTAAGCATGCTGCAGGAAATCTCGCCTGTGAAAGCGCCTTCCTTCTCCCAGTAGACGTCCTGCGCGCCCATTTTTATGTTACTATCCATAATAACCTCTTCGACATCGCTCAAAGATGTAAAAGGCGGACATATGACTATCTCTACATCTGCGATGTCAAACAAAGACCTTTTTATGAAATTCGCAAGATCTATAGATTCCTGCAGATTTTTGTTCATCTTCCAGTTGCCAGCTATAATAACTCTTCGCATAAAATTTATTTATCGTTTAATGCATCAATTCCTGGCAAGCCTCTTCCTTCAAGATACTCTAATGATGCGCCGCCGCCAGTTGAAATATGCGTCATTTTATCTTCAACCTTAAATTTCGATATTGCAGCTGCAGTATCACCGCCTCCAATAACCGTTGTCGCGCCTTTTAACCCGCCTACGAACCTCGCTACCTCTTCAGTGCCCTTGGAGAACTTATCCATCTCGAAGACGCCCAACGGACCGTTCCAGATAATGGTCTTTGCGCTCTTCAATTTATCTTCAAACAACCTCACTGTCTTCGGGCCTATATCAAGCCCCATCCATCCTTCAGGTATATCTTCACCTACCAATTTTGTATTAGCATTAGCGTCTATCTTTTCCGCCACAACGTTATCGACTGGCAAAAGGACCGGGATATTCTTCTTTGCAGCCTTATCGAGCGCAAGCCTCGCGGTTTCAAAGCTATCTTTATCCAATTTAGAGGCGCCGATCTGGCTACCCTTGGCTTTCAGGAACGTATATGCCATGCCGCCGCCTATTAAAAGCGCATCCACTTTGTTTAATAAGTTATCGATAACCTTTATCTTGTCCTTGACCTTGGCTCCGCCAAGCATGGCCACAAAAGGCCTTTTTGGATCGTCTATGGTATTGCCAAGATATCGCATCTCCTTTTCCAGCAAGAAGCCTGCTACCGACGGTAAATAGTGCGTTACGCCTTCTGTTGACGCATGCGCGCGGTGGGCTGTACCAAACGCGTCGTTTACGAATATCTCTCCGAGTGAGGCCAGCTCTTTTGCAAAGTTCTGGTCATTGGCTTCCTCTTCGGCGTGGAATCGAAGATTCTCCAATAGAATGATATCGCCGTAATTCATCGCCGAGACTGCCTTTTTAACATCATCCCCGATACAACCTTTAAGCGCCGTTACTGGTTTACCCAAAAGTTTCTCGAGTCTTTTCGCAACAGGCAAAAGCCGCATCTTCTCATTGACTTTCCCGTCAGGCCTTCCCAAATGGCTCATGAGTATAACTTTGGCGCCTTTATCGATAGCATATTTGATAGTTGGAAGGGCGGCCCTTATCCTGATATCGTCCGTTATATTTAAATTATTATCTAAGGGCACGTTGAAATCCACCCGCATCAATACGCGCTTGCCCTTCAAATCCATGTCCTGGATAGTTTTCTTTGCCATAATTCTCTTCTATATTATTTCGTTAGAAAATTTAATTATAATAGCCCCTCGAGATATTGTCAATCCTTTTGTTAACGACCGAAACTTTTCGAGTCCTGAAGCTACTTCAGGATGTTGTTCGCGGCTCAACAAATTTTGGCCGTGCACTACCTACTAGACTAACTATGCCCAAAATTTGTAATTCGCCGCTTCACAACATCCTTTGTGCTTTACATGGAAAATTTCACTCCCATCCTAGTTATGCAGATGAAAATTTTATGGGTGACGCGACCGAGCCTTTTGGGGAAATAGCGAGCGGGGAAGACTTGCGGCTATAGAGCCATGTTTAGCCAGCATCTATGGACAAGCTATTTAAAGCTAACGTTGGATGAACAGTGGCTCCCGCGAGCCTTAGAAACAAAAGGCGAGGGAGCGGCAGGACCCATAAAACTCAGCCCTCCTGCGAAGCACAACCCCAAGAGGGAAGCCTATTAAGGTTTGAAAAATTATTTGAATATGAAGCCTGTCTGGAGGGACCAGAAGAGGAGATCGAGCGCGTCAAGGGGAATCTTTGTCCTTTTCGAAAAGTTGCGCATTTTATTTTCGATCTTCATATAGACCTTTTTACTTCCTAGTGAAGCTGGAACTTTATCTATGACGCCATATTTTTTGAGGTTCTTCAATATGTGCCTGTCAAGTATAGCTATATCGGCGCCGAGGCCTATATTCCGTAAAAAATGGCTTGCCTCTTTGTAGCCAAAGCCTTTTATGTTTTCAACGAGCCAATCTCTCGTATTAAGAATATCCTGCAAATTGAGTTTACCTTTCACATTGACGCATTTGCCGGCCCTTAATAGATTTCGTGCCCTTACAATAAAATCGGCTTTTTTATTGTGAAAGCGCGCCTTGCCTCGCAATATAGGCCGTATTTCGGCTGCGCTGCCTTTCAGCAATAAATTTCTCTTTTTCAATTCCTCGATTGCTTCATTACATAAAAGGGCATTG
>JAHFGO010000007.1:0-8298 GCA_023247385.1 Candidatus Omnitrophota bacterium
CCCCAATAGATGCCGTGGACATTCTTGGACCATAGAAAGCCGCAGAAGATCGAAAGTGTAAGTATTGGGAATCCCAAACCGATGGATCTATAATTAAGCTTATCTAAAAAAGATAGATTAAGCAGTCGACTAAAGATCACTCCTGTCTGCTTATTTTTAAGAGCACTATTCTGGATTAGATACGATACCGCGGCTATCGAGGCCACTAAAAAAGCGATATAGCTAAGATAGACAGTTACGATATGAAGTTTAAGTAGCATCTTTTAAAATACGCTCCAATTTTCTTTTTGCTTGTTTTTGCTTATGTTTCTTAATAAGCCCGAAGATTTCTGGTTGCAGCGCTTTTTGAAAAAATGCCTTTTTAGACTGCAAACTTTTTAGTTTTTTGAGTGCACGAGGCCGGATTTCTTTAATAATGTGCAGCAACTTAGCATATTCGAAACCAAACTGGCGCTCAAGGTCCTGACGTATTTTTTTTGCCATTGCCGGGCTTATGCCTTCGGTAGAGATGCTTATGGTCATGGGCCCTCTCCTAACTACGGAGGGTAAAATAAAATTGCATTCTCCAGGGGAATCTACGACATTGATCAAAATACCTTTCTTGAGGCAACTGAAAGAGATGGCAGCATTCACTCTTCTGTTGGTTGTGGCGGCAATTACTAAGTACATGCCATGCAGATCTTTTAAATTGAAATTTCTATTTTTAAATATAATCTTTTTCTTTTTCGCTAAGGCCTTTAAGCCTGAGGTGATTTTAGGGCTTATCACAGAAACTTGAGCCCCGCACTCCACGAGCCTTCTCACCTTGCGTTCTGCCACTCTTCCCGCACCTATTAGCAGGCATTTTTTATTTTTTAATACAAGATTAATAGGGTAGTATTTAACCACTTAATTAACCTTAAAACCGCACCGTGTGGCCGAGCCATAGTATAAATGCTATAGCTATAATATGAAAAACCCACCAGCCGGGTTTAAATAATAAGATCCAGCGCATAATGCCCTCCTATTTCCAAAAGATGTTTCCTAATGTATATACTGCTGCCAAAGCAAAAAGATGGACCCACCACCAGCCCATATTCGGATATCTGAAAAAACGCCCTCGTCGAGCTACGTCTTTATCGGACTTTAAATATTCAAGTTCAAATATGGTTTTACCTACTGAAAACTTGCCCCATAAAATAGCAATATCGGCCAATAACGAATTCAGGATAATATTTTTTAACGTGGGAGGGCCCTTAAAATTGATGATGGAAACCTGGGCCATGATTATTGTACCGATTATGGCCAAAAAACCGTTGATGAGATAGGCCAATGTAACCGTAGATTCGAACCAAAAAAGAATCGGCAGACAGAAGATGCTCACTATCCCCGATATTAAAGGGATAATATTATCCGCATCTTTTGCCAAAGGATGAATTCTAAGGTGTAAAAGCCATCCGCCAAGGGCAAGGAAAAATAGACTGGCAACAAGTATCGCCTTTATCCTCTTCTTCATATTCATACTATTATAAGTTGCATCATTTGAGGGAATATCTCTTTAATGTTTCCCTTACCCTTGTATAGTCCTTTAAGTAATTTTTATAATAACCGATATTAATAGATGGATCTATCGAGAGGGCTTTCCTATATCCCGCGATACCTTCTTCCATCGCCTCCGACCCATATGGATTTACGCCTTCTATCTTAGTAGCTTCATTAAAATAATGGATGGCCAAGATGATGTAATTGAAAGCATTCAACGGTTCTAACTCTTGGGCTTTTTTTAGCACTTCAACAGCGTTTTCTTTACTGCCGCTATAACTATATATCCAACCAAGCTTCACATGATATCTCGAGACGCTCGGATTCAGCCTTATCGCTTCTCTTAGTTCATTTATAGCGGTTTCGGTGATTTCTTTTCTACTGAGTTCCGTCGTATACCCTTTCAAAACCGCATTTGCTAAAAGACTGCGATATTCTGATGAGGATGGTTCTAATCTTACAGCCATCTTTATATAATTTAGATTTCTTTGCCTTTTCCCAACTAGGGCATAAATGTTAGCAGCGCCTATTGAAATTATATTACTTATGATATATAAAAAGACACAGGTAGAGATAAGAAAGAGTTGTATCTTTCTATATCTACCCTTTATTGTATAAACGGTTGTCTTGAAAAGAAGGTTTTCTCTATCTATATTTAAGCGGTTGTGAATGACTACAAAGCCAAGGGCTAATAGAAAAGAAAATAGTAGCGCATTTGCACCTTTATGCATATTTGAGTCTACGAAACTATATATAAATATAGAGAATGCCGACGCTAAACATCCATAACCTATCCTTTTCACATATGGATCGTGCCTTGAGCTTAATAGAGTTATATATCTTTTAAAAAAAAGGCTCATGCCAAACAAAAATATAAGAAAGCCGATGAAGCCTGTCTCTGCCAATAACTCAAGATAATCATTATAACAATGTTTAAAAAGGAAGGGATAGTTAGGCCGATACTTTGGGAATATATGTTCAAATGTCCCAAGCCCTATTCCAAGGAAAGGGTTTCGTTTTACTAAATTCAAAGTCCTGCTCCAGACTAACATTCTTAACACATACGTATTTGCGTTCGCGAATGTTCTTAAAAGCTCGTGAAAGTAGTTATGTCTAATCAAAAACAACGCCACAACTGTTAAAACAATTGTGGAAGCCAAAATCATAATTATAGGCCACTTCTTGGGAACTGCTTTTTTTGAAAATATATAATAAAAGAAGATGACCGTTATAAAAAATGCTACAATGCCTCCTTGTGCGAAAGTATAGAGCAAACTTACAACCATAGCCGCAATTGAAAATATGAATAGACTATTCCACCCTTCGAATAGATCAAATTTATAGTACATTCTTTTTTTATCAAGATAGGATAAGTATGCGAAGAATGTTCCGAAGGATAAAAATATTATCATATTCATATAACCTGCGAAGTAATTACAGTTGATATAGCTTGAATAAAAATTGAGAACTTCAGGGGCTTCCCGAAACCAAAATATCTTAGTGGCACCTGCTAATTTTTGAACTACGCCATATAAACCTAAAACCGTCCCAACAGAAATTATTGAAAATAGGAACCTGTTCACTTGGCACCTTGCGTGAATATTATTCACTATTAATATAAATGCTAACATAAAGGAGAGGATTTCAAAAAAGTATACCCTTGTAGCATGGGGATATATCGTGCCAAGCCTTGAGGATGTTATCTTGCCGACAAGGAATTGAATAAAACTCAAAACGACGAATATCGTTATCGGGATATTTAAGGCAGTATGCACGAAAACGATCTTGCCTTCTTTTATAGAGTTAGACAGCCAAAGGAATGCGGCTAAAAAAATTACAATCTCCATTATGTTGATCGCCAAAAGGTCTACGGTGCCAAATGCTATCGGTGTAAATATCGCTAGTAATATGAGAAGATACTCTATAATAATATTTAAGATCTTCAACTGATTTTGAGCTCTTTTTGATAAGGTATTATTCGTAGTATTTATGATAGGTGTAATCGTAATACTTATAGTAATGGGAGTCTTTGCTTATATCGACGCCATTTATTATAATGCCTGTGATCTTCACTCCGATGTCCTGCAACCTATTTTTAGATTTATTAGCTACATCCCAACTAACCTTGCCGAACCTTATCACTTGAATTACACCATCGAGCATCTTAGCCAATATCACTGAATCTGATATCCCAAATATAGGTGCGCCATCGAAAAGTATCCTGTCGAATCTCGTCCGCGCTTCATTAAGCAACTCCTTCATCTTATAGGAACCAAATAGTTCGGAGGGGTTTGGAGGGATGGGTCCGCAAGATATGAATTTCAAATTTTGAAATCTTGTCTCTTGGGTGATGTCGTCGATAGGCATTTTTGACGTGAGATAATTACTTAACCCCAACGAGTTCTTCAACTCTAACATCTTGTGCAGATTGGGGCGGCGCATATCGCCGTCTACCAGAAGCACCCTTGTGCCATCGGCAGCGATTGCTATCGCCAAATTAATGGATATCGTCGATTTTCCCTCCAACGGAATGGCGCTCGTGATCAATATCGACTTAAGGGTATCGGGAGGGCTTGAGAAGATAATGCTTGTTCTTATATTTCTTAGCGCTTCCATTAGAGAAGAGTTGTGCTCATTGGGGTCCACAATAATATATTTTTTTTCGTTCGTTTCCCTATTAAGGTTTTGCTCCTCTTTCATTAATGGCACATACCCAAGATATGGCAGCCTTATGTGCTTTTCGACATCCTCCTGCGTCTTCACGGTATTGTCCAGATAATTCATAAATATCGCTAAACCACACCCCGCAAAGAATGTCATTACAGCGGTAAGAATAAAGTTCTTCATCCTTTTCGGTCCGATTGGGGCCTGAGGAATATCTGCATATTCGATTATTTTCATGTTGCTAGTCTGATATTTTCCGTTCACCGCATCTTTTATCTTATTTACAATTGCTTCTGTCGCATTCCTCATCTCTTCCTTCGTAATCTGAAGCCCTTTCTTTGCATTTATGACCTTTGGGTGTATATCCGTATATTTTTTGACATATCCTGCCAGATCGTGCTCCAACTTTTCTTTTTTAGTTTTAAGCTCAATTATCTTCGGATTTGTAGCTACCGAAGGCAGAGACTGTATTATCTCGTCTTTTGAGAGCTCTTTCAATTTCCCATAAAAGGTTTCGATCTTTAACCTGCCTGCCCTCTCTTCCGGAAGCCATTTTGTGACGAGATCATTTGATATCAAAAAAGTTGCCATGGCATTCTTCTCAACAGATTCGTCAACTAATGCATTTGCAAGTTCGGCACAAAGGTTGGGGTTTATAGACGTTACAGTTACATAAAACACTCGACTATTGCCAGCCGGTTTTATGTCGAACATCTCTTTTATTCTTTTTGCAGCCTGTCTTGGATCTTTGCCAAAGATCTGTGGATATCTGGATGTTAAATCCAATTTTTCTACAATTGAAGATGCAACTGAAACGCTTTTCATAACCTCAAGTTGCGTATTGAGATATTCCACGCCAAAAGATAGCCTCTGCACCTCCGGCATATCTGGGAGAAGGTTCATAGGATTCTGAATTAAAATCTGAGAAGATGCATTATAAACATCTGGGCTTGAGATGTTGATTATGGTGGCCACAGTTGCTATAACTGCAAAAAAGCTTATAACAACATTTTTTCTTTTTAATATGACATAAAAATAATCTTTTAAGGTTGGCTCTTGAACTGGCTCCTGTGTCAAGGCCGAATCTATCGGCATGAATATGATCTCCTCAAAACCAACTTTCTGGTACCACTATTATATCGTCTGGTTCAAGCGGTACGTCTTTCTCTTTACCTTTATAAATATTATTGACCTTCACTAAAATATTCTTCTTGTTTCCAAGCTCATCTATCCGTATTATCCTCACCCCATTTATCGCGGCTATTCTGGTGAATCCTTCAGCCATAGATACAGCGCCTAGAAGCGTCATCTTGGTTGCGTCTCCAAAATCATATTTTCCTGGTTTTGACACCTCTCCCATTATGATTACGCTTGCTCTCGGTATAGTAACCCTGTCTCCTGGCTTTAATATTAAATCCCTTTCCTTGCCATCTAATACATCTCCGGCTCTTACCTTAAAAGTATTGCTCTTACTACTTCCCTCTGGCCTTATGATAGTGGCTGCATTCAGGCAGGCCTTCTCTGTTGGGCCGCCCGCGAGGGTAATCAGCTCTGCCAAGGATAGGTTCTTATCCTCTTCAAATTCATATGGTCCGGGATTACGCACCTCTCCCGAGACGATCGCCTTCCGTTTATGAAACTTTTTAACCTGGATAAATACAGTCACCTTTATTTTGAAATAATTCTTTTCCAATAGTCTCGTTATCTTCGACTCTGTTTGACTAATAGTCAACTCATCAACTTTTATCTTGCCCAATATAGGAAAGGTAATATAGCCTTCGCCGTTGATCTTATAGACACCATTCAAATCATCCTCGCCGGCTACATTTATCTCTATTTCATCATAAGGGGAAAGAAGATAATCTGCCTCGGGAATTTCAGCCTCGCTTCTGTGCAGAAAAAATAATATCGTTATTCCTATAATTAAATAAACCCAGCCCTTGTGCACAAGGGCTGGGTAAACACGTCTTTGGCGTGTCTCTCGAGATGCGTAAATCATATTTTTGATCACTAAAAATCCTAAGCTTTTAATAGGCCGTTCTTATGTTGCCTATAATCCTATTGTCTCGATAATAGTATTTTTTAAAATTGGAATCCCTTCCGCTTAATTCGTAACTAACCACCGAATCTATCCACTTTAAAAGTTTATAAGATAGGCCCACTCTTAAACCCCAGACAAAGTCTCTTCGTATCCTGACACCCTCAGTTTCCTCGGCATCCCTTTGATAATCATGCCTGCCAAATTTTCCACCAGCCATTATAGACAGCTTGCCACTCAAATATTTTGTCAATTCGAAATTCGCATACTTCGAATCGTAATAAGCATTTTCTTCGTAAATCGATTCCTCTGCATATTTGCTAAACATGATCTTCAGCAAAATATCCTTCCTCAGCCAACTGGTTAAACTGCCGGTTGTTGTAATTGCCGTATAATCCCCATAAAGTTCGTCATGTGCATATGTTCGGAATTGCCCGCCGGCCTTAAAATAGATTGTGGTCTTAGGGGTAACTTGTCCGGTCATGCCGCCACTCACCTGCAGGTATCTGGAAGTGCGATTGCCATCATTATATATCGTCTTCGCAAAATCTGCATCCAAAAACAGCGAACTCTTCGGCGTGACATTGTAATAGATAATAGGCGTTATAACATGCTTGTCATAATTAAAATCTTCCATGCTCTCCGCTTTATACCATTCCAATATATTCCGATATGCCACCGCCATGGACATCTTCTCGGTAGGCGCGTATTTCACCTTCGTTTCCATATCGTTATTATAGCGAGGCCTGAATTTAATATCTTCGCTGGTGGCAGCGTCTGTTGTGAATCTATATATCTCTTTGAAACCAAATACAAGCTTTCCTCTCCCACCAAAAAGATTGCTTGGTATAACGCTGGTGCCTATAAACGTATGCCCGACATTGTTCTCTTTGGGATGTTCAAAAAAATTCTTGATATCAGGCCAATATTCTAATTCGATCAACGTGTGATCCTGCTCTTTTAATTTTGCCCCTGCTCCGCCGATGGTATTTAAAGGCGCAAATGGCAATCCAAAAGGCAGATCAAGCTTTCCTCTTAAACCAGGCATGAATTCGGATATATAGTCTGCCTTTCTGTCCGTTTTAGTAATATATATATTATCATCCCACGTCAATTTATAGTTTATATAAGGGGTAATCGTTAGCAGACCGAATTTGAGTAGCTTTCTTTCAACGAGCTCCTCTTTCCTAACGCTTCGTTTTTGTTCTTTTAAGCTACGTGCACGCTCCTTTGCCAGGGTCTCTCGCGTTTTCGCTTCTACGATTTCAGCAAGCAGGCTCTGTTCATAACTCTCGATATGTTCTCTGATCTTTAGTGAATAGGATGGATCGAGCTGTATGGCCTTCTTCATAAATGGCAGGGAATCTTCGTATTCGCCCTTATCGAAAAATTCAAGCCACATCTTATAGTAGTCCTCAGGCTCGCCTTTTCCTTCGAGAAGCTCTGTGTAGATGAGTTCCTCTTCTATGGATTTGTCTATATGTTCTCTGATCTTTAGTGAATAGGATGGATCGAGCTGTATGGCCTTCTTCATAAATGGCAGGGAATCTTCGTATTCGCCCTTATCGAAAAATTCAAGCCACATCTTATAGTAGTCCTCAGGCTCGCCTTTTCCTTCGACGGATTTTTTCTCTTGCACCGCATATATATAGAAAGTACAGCTGGTGAATAAAGAGATGAGACATATAGTTAGAATGAATAATGTTTTATTAAAAACCTTCATTATTTTATATTTTTGCCGGATATTTTAGCTTTTTTAGACTTTTCAGCTTCTGTCTTGGCCTTCTCTTCTTCGAGCTTCGCCTTTCTTTCAGCATCTTTCTTGGACTTCAATTCTAATCTTGCCTTCTCAGCCTCATCCTCTTTTTTGCGCTCTTCGGCTAAGCGGGATTTCAGAGCCTCTTTCTTCTTCCTTAAGGCCTCTTTGTCTTCGGCGAGGCGAGCCTTGCGCTCCTCTTCCTTCTTGGCCTTCAGCGCCATCCTTTCCTTCTCAGCGGACAGGTTTGCTTTACGAGCCTCTTCTGTCTTGGCCTTCTCTTCTTCGAGCTTCGCCTTTCTTTCAGCATCTTTCTTGG
>JAHFGO010000007.1:8308-30028 GCA_023247385.1 Candidatus Omnitrophota bacterium
TCTTCCTTCTTGGCCTTCAGCGCCATCCTTTCCTTCTCAGCGGACAGGTTTGCTTTACGAGCCTCTTCTGTCTTGGCCTTCTCTTCTTCGAGCTTCGCCTTTCTTTCAGCATCTTTCTTGGACTTCAATTCTAATCTTGCCTTCTCAGCCTCATCCTCTTTTTTGCGCTCTTCGGCTAAGCGGGATTTCAGAGCCTCTTTCTTCTTCCTTAAGGCCTCTTTGTCTTCGGCGAGGCGAGCCTTGCGCTCCTCTTCCTTCTTGGCCTTCAGCGCCATCCTTTCCTTCTCAGCGGACAGGTTTGCTTTACGAGCCTCTTCTGTCTTGGCCTTCTCTTCTTCGAGCTTCGCCTTTCTTTCAGCATCTTTCTTGGCCTCTTCTTCCAATCTCGCCCTACGAGCCTCTTCTAGCCTTCTCCCATCCTCCTCAAGCCTTGCCTTGCGGGCTTCTTCTTTCTTTTTGAGAGCTTCCTTCTCTGCAGCTATCCTTGCTTTGCGTTCAGCTTCTACTAACAAATCTTTGATTTCATAATTATCTGGATCTTCCAATAAGGCTTTATAACTCTCTAAAATGGCAAGTTTATAATTCTCATTTTTATAGAATCCTTTCGCCTTATCTAAATATCCTTTGATTCTGTCCTTTTTAAATTTTGCCTCTTCGAGCTTCACCCCTTCGTCATCTGTCCAAGAGAAAGGCGCAGACCCAAAAACTATCAATACCCCTATAAAAAAAACATATAAAAATAAAAACTTATCCTTTCTCTTTGGCATTATTACCTTTCTCTTGTGTTTTATAAATGAATTCATAAATTATAACCTACCACGATGGCGGCTCTTTGTCTTCTATTATCGGAGACTCTTGTATAGCTGCTGCTTCTGCAACAGGCGCTACTGCTATCTCCGATTTCAAGCCCCCAGCGCCAATCTCTACATATTTAAGATATTTAAGTGGTAAGGGTAATAGAGGGCCTGAGAGCAAAAGCCTCAAATTTATTATCGTCCTTTTAAAGACATCGCTCTCCAAAAGCGTCTTTATCCATTCCCGCGAAATATCTCTTGGCGGAAATCCTATAGAATCCAACAGTTTGGCCGGTTCTATATTTTCTACAACAGGGTTTCTTCTTGCTATCCGTATGAGTATTGCATCGACGTCTTCTATCGTCAAAGGCTTCTCAGGATTCCATTCACCCAAAGGTGTAACTCCAACCTTTTTCAGTTTTTCTATCGGCTCTTCTTTATATCCTAATTTTTCTCCGAGCAATTTAGCAAATTCCCCCTGTGTAATAGAAGCTTTCCCTTGCTGCGGCCATGCACTAAAACCAAATAAAATAAAAGAGGTGACCGTAATTATCCAAAAGATCTGCTTCTTCATAATTATCATAGCGCTTCTAGGTTGTCTTTTGCCTCTTTTAAATTCGGTGTAATTCTTAGTGCCTCTTCGAACTCTTTTCGCGCATCCGCTCTTCTTCCCAGCGCTTTATATATCAGACCTAAATTATAATGCGCTTCTGTGTAATTCGGATTTAAATCCAATGCCTTCCTATATTCATCTATGGAAAGGGGCGTTTGGCCTTTGAGCCAATAGGCGTGACCTAGGTTTCCATGAGCAAGAGGAAATTTAGGATCTATTCTTATCGCCTCTTTATATTCACTTATCGCCTCATCGTATGTTGCGCGTATCTCAAACAGCCTTCCGAGATTATAATGCGCAACTATATAGTCCTTATTTTTGGCTATGGCCTTCTTGTATCCCTCCATGGCCTCGTTTATCTTGTAATCCATCTCAAGATTGAAGGCCAAAGCTGAATATGTATATTCGTCAGGAAGAATTGCCACGCTCGTCTCGGTATCGGAAAGGCCTTGTAAATCTTTCAACAGAACTCGAGCATTTCCGCGGCCGGCATTAGACCAGGCGTCATTCTTATTCACCTCTATAGCCTTAGTGAACGCCTCTGCGGCCTTGTCGTATTTGCCTTCCGCTAATAATGAAAAAGCAAAATCCCTGAACCTTGATTCCAGTGTTGGAACTAGATCCAATTGAGTGTATCTAGCGAGGGTGCTTGAACTGAATTCGGTATTCAATGTCTTAAATGCTTCACTTGCCTGTAAAGGGTCGTTCAAATTATACAAGTAAGAATATCCTGCCTGGAATTGGGCAAGGGGTGCAATCGGTTTATCTTTATAGTCCTGAGCTATCTTTTTGTATATCGCTATCGCCTCTTCATATTTTCCACTCTTATGGTAGGTATCTGCCAATTGGTATTTCGCGTTTAAAACGATGTCTCCCTTAGCATAGATATTTATAACGTCCTCAAAAACTAATGTGCTCTTCTGTAGGTCGTTCTGAAATTTCAAAGACCATCCGATATTGAATTGCGCTTTTTGTGCTAAACCGCTTTTTGGGTCCATCTCGATTGCCATTTTAAAGAAGTCCCGCGCAGAGCCAAGGTTGAAATTGTATGTATTAATGACACCGAGCTTATAGTAGATCTTCTGCCTCTCATCATCGGTCTTGGCTGTTTTGATTTTATCGAGTAGCGATTCTCTTTCTTTCAAAGACTTTTTTATCTCTTTAATCTTTACTAAGAACGTTTTAGCAACAAGCGCTTCTTCTCCTCCAGCATATTCTCTTGCCAGAAATGAGAAGAACCTTTCAGCATCTTTCAAATTTCCTATTTTTAAATAAGCGTATCCCAGCCTTAGCTTCGCCCAACCTATATCTTTATAATCTGGGTAGGACTTTATGAAGGCGTTGTAATTTGAGATCGCGTCTTCTATCTGCCAATTAGATTCGAGGGTTCTTGCCTTGTCTAATAAACTCAAGTCCCTGACCTCTACGCCTACTTTTTTAGCCTTTCCATATATCCGGACATATAATTTTGACAAACCTCTTTGCACCTTTTCGTTTATAGCATCTAATTTCAATAGCAGGGCTGACCTTTTTGACTCTTTCTCTTTTACTACATTAGAGAGTATGAGCCTGAGGTCTTTTAATTGGTCGTTCACCTTTGCCTCGGAGATGATATTCTGGCTGAATTCCAAGTTGACGACGTTTGTCGTCTCTAACTTCTCAGCCGATACCTCTTTTATCAAGGCCTCGCTCAAGACCATCTTCATGTTTTGTGCCTCCTCCACTGTTCGGGCGGACGAGACCTTATTTAATGAGAATTTGAGGCTTTCCAATGAATGGTCAATCAGATATGTGTTATAAGCGAAGAAGAAGACAATTGCGAGAACCACTATCAGAATTGGGACAGATAAGATGCGAAGGAATGTTAGGACTAAATTTGCAGATCCTTTTGCCACGGATCTCCATTATTTAATATATTATAAGAAGTATTAAGAAGGGACGATAACTATTTTCCCATAATCGATCAGTATATACTACTAAAAGAGGGCTGTCAAGTAGCTAGTACCTCTTTTATCCTCCTGACCAACTTCTCTATATCGACGGGTTTAACGAAATAATCTGTCACACCGGCCTTATAGGCCTTTTTTATATCCGATTCATCGGATAAAGCTGAAACTACTATGACGGGCAGGTCTTTGGTGGCGGGATTGCGTTTTATCGCTTCGCATGCCTGAAGTCCGTTTATGCCGGGCATCTTTATATCCATCAGGATGAGGTTTGGAGGCTTTTTGGATAACTCCAACCCTGCTTCAACGCCGCTGGTCGCCGTGATAACCTCCAGTCCCCGCATCTCCAGGTTATCTTTTATAAGCTTCAGAAACTCTTCTTCATCATCAACGATTAAAATCCTTTTTCCGGGAGCCATCTTTTTTAGTTTTTCACCTCTTTTTCGGATATCACATTGCCCCGCTCGTTATGTCCTCTTACTATATTTTTCTTAACCTTGATACCCTTTGTAGATTTAACGGCGCTCGCTTCCTCACTCTATCCTGCCTCCGCTTTAGCCTTCTCCCTTTGGGAGGCCTAGTCCGCCTCTATTAGTATAGCTTATAGTTTAGGTATAAGTATACCTACAAAAATAAAAATTTGCAAGCCTGAATCATAGGGAAATTATGTTGCAAAAACCAGCGCCTGATGATAAGATAAAAAGCCAAACAGACTGCAGGAGAAAAGAAACATTATGATTAAAACTACACTTCAGGTAAGGATAACAACCTTGATGGTCATCTTTTCAATATTGTTCATATTCGTCTTCACAGCCATCCAGGTAAAAAATCAGCTCTCCGTTATGACTTCCTATAATTCCTATCGATCTAGGCTCGGTGCTATGATAGTGAAAAACACTTTGGAGAATCTTCTGAAAGATGCCACTTTAAGAGAAGACCCTTCTACTCTTTTTCAGATTGCGTTAGAGTCTCTTGGAAAAGAAAATGTCGTTGATAAAATTTCTGTTTTCGATCCAAAAGGCAAGATCATCTCTTCAAATGACCCATATTACGCAAACCAGAACCAGATAGATCCGCAAGATTTAAAAAGGGTTTGCGATTTCTCAAATGTCGAAGTGAAAGAAAAGTGGTTTTGTTCATACATTGATGAACGGCTGAAGCTCGTTGATATCTTCATCCCCGTCTTTTTAGAAAAGGAAGTACGATATGTTGCTAAGATAACTTACCTGTTAGGAAATCTTCAGTCGGCGCTGAAGGAGATATACACGCCTATAACATTAACTGTTATCGCCGTCATTATAGCTAATCTAGTTTTGGGTATGATCTTGTCGAAAACTATAATCCATCCGATAAAAGTGCTGAATCTTGCAACGAAGGATATCTCAAGCGGAAATTTGAATTTGAGAGTGAATATAAAGACGAACGATGAGATTCAGGAGCTCGGAGAGACCTTTAATGACATGACGGTGGCGCTTCAGAAGATGAAGGAGCGTGCTGAAAACGCGAATCCATTGACGAAGCTGCCTGGAAATAACGTCATCCGTGAGGAGATAGAGAAGAGGATCAAGCTCAATGAAAAATTTGTCGCCATCCATGGGGATCTGGACAATTTTAAAGCATATAATGATAAATATGGAATATCAAAGGGCGATGAGGTCATAAAATTTACAGCCAAAGTGCTCCAGGACGCCATAAAGGAAAAAGGCAATCCTGATGACTTTGTGGGTCACGAAGGTGGTGACGACCTCTATATCCTGACAACACCGGATAAGGCTAATGCTGTAACAAACTATATCATCGAAACGTTCGACGAAGAGATAAGAAAATTTTATTCTAAAGAAGATCTTGATTTGGGCTACATATTAGAAAAGAACAGGCAGGGCGTGCTGGTTAAATTCCCGATAATGAGCATATCTATGGCTGGTGTATCGAATCAGATAAGGGATATAACTAGTTATGCGGAATTGACAAATATCGCCGTAGGTGTTAAAGAAAAGGCAAAACAGACGAAGGGCAGCATCTTCATCTTAGATAGAAGAGCCACATAAGGTAAATTCTCATCTATACCAAAATATACTCCAGACTGCCAAAGACCCAAAAATCGCCTGAATTACTAAAAGATATGATACCAACATCCGCTCATTTACCCTAGTATATTTCATGAAAAGATGCGTCAAGGAACTGACCTTGTCTTTATAAGCGAGGCTTCCATATCACCGATTATGACTGCGCTTGCAATAGAAGCGCCTATGGCATATGTGCCTACGTTCCCGGGGAATATCTTTGCTGGATACCAGTTAAATATAAGAAATGCAAGACACGCGCCAAGCATGGCCAGCATAATTATCGGCGTCGTAACAGAATATTTGGTAGGCTCTAATTTCATCAAGATTGTTGAGGATGTAAAGATGGCTGTGCAAGCAATGGCTCCGGAACCGGCCTCTAACCCGTTGAAACCAGCTAATATATTTATAAGATTTGCGCAGGCTATCACACCGATTGGAATAAAGAAATATGTATACACATAACCTAAGTTTAGCCCGTAACCTAACAGATGAAGTATTGGAATGCCTGTATCAACGACAATCAAAGGAAGCGCCGCTATACCAGGCAATGTTATTCTCCAGATTCTACGAACGATGAATATGTCATCCAAGAAACCTAATATAGCTATTAAAAGTATTGTAACGAGTCCGGCCAAAAGTGTTACAACAGAAGCCTTGGTGACAAACTTCAAAGATGCAAGTATCGAAAGCCCAAAACCAAATGTTATAGCCAAGCCCCCCATCATCGGTACGAGTTTCATGCCTGGCTTTGCCATGTCCTGCCCGAAGAATATCTCTGATTCCTCTAATTTTTTTTCATGCAAGAAGCTAAGTTTTTTTATTAGTATGTGAGTCCCCAAAAATGTCATAAGGTAGCTTGAGCTTAATACTAGCGTAAATAACGTGAGATTATTCATCTTGCCTTCTGCCACGTGACTTTTTGAGTCTTGGTAATGTATTTAAAAAAACCTATGAGTATGGCCAAATTCATAACTATAAAATAGGATACGATCTTAAATATGGTAACATCTAACCCTGTCTTAGTCAAAACATAATATAGAATTGGGACTGCATAAAAGATAGTTTGTAGAAAAAAAGTTAATTGGAAGATTGGAATATCCAATAAAAATAGATTAATGACGTAAGTTGAAAGTAAAAAAAACGGCACAAGCCATCTCATTATCTTGTGCGACCATAGGAATAACGAGGTGAACCCCATTTTGGGATTCAAGACCTTCAGGGATAAGGAGATCGATTGGAAATTACCTGCACTTATTCTCACCCTTCTTTCAAATTCGGCCTTGAAATTTCCTATCTTTTCTCTGGCGATAGCGTCTTCATCGAATACTATTTTAAACCCCTTGCTTAATATACTCATGCCCAATGCTTGATCCTCTGTAATGATATATTCGGGTAGCTTCTCAAACAATTTTTTTCGTATAGCGAAGATTTGGCCATTTATGCTTACTATCGTCCCTATCGTAGACTCTGTCCTCTTTATGAAATTCTCATACCTCCAATAGAGCCCTTCTTCGGCCAGTGAGTCGGCTGTTTCATAAAGAGCCAATTTGCCGCAGACTCCTCCTACATCATTGTCTACAAAATGTCTGATTAAATTTCTGATCGCATTTGCATCGTAGATGGTATCTGCATCCGAGAAGACGACTATCTCGCCTCTCGCTTCTTTCACAATGTCGTTAAGGATAGAAACTTTTCCCCTCCTCAGACCGAATTCGAAAAATCTTATTCGCTCGCTCGGAAAAGACCCGACTAAAAGGGACGTCCTGTCGGTGGACCCATCTGAGCCGATCACAAGCTCCAATTTCTCTTTAGGATAGTCGAGAGAGAGGAAGTTCTCTATCTTTCCCCTTATATCCTTCTCCTCGTTATAGGCAGATACCACCATCGAAACGTACGGAAATGACATCTCCTTCTGGCCCTCATCACCGCGTCTTTGCCTTCTAAGATTAGCCATAAATATTAATATGACGGGATAGATCAAATACGTATATAACAAAAGAAGGCCTAATATTATAAGAGCCAGTATCATAGATTTTTATTGCCTATGTTGAGTATCTCGCATATCTTTTGAAAAACCTTTTCCGGCGTAACGCGTTCCATACAAATCGGATCTTTACAGTCCTTTACCCTATTAGGAAATGTGATTGGATCGAAACAGGGACTGCAATTCACATCTTCTCTGATGACCGTAATATTTTCCGAAGGAGGGCATATCAAATTTGGATCTGTTGGACCGAAGATAGCGATTACAGGAGAATGTGACGCGCTCAATAAATGCATCGGCCCTGAATCGTTTGTTATAGCGATCGCTGATTCCATCCCCAAAAGCACCAATTCCCGTAAATTTGTCTTGCCGGTTAGATCTATCACCTTTCCGCCGAATCCTAACCTGATATAATCGGCCCGCGCCCGCTCCTCCTCTGCGCCCATTAAAACAACTTTAAAATTTGAATTATTTAATATGATATAGCACAGTTTCTTATAATGCTCAAGTGGCCATACCTTATTTACTATGTTCGACTTCAATCTGGATGCCGCTGGATTCTCGCCGCCTGTGGGAGAGAGTAATACGAATTCTTTTGGCTTCAGATCATTTTCTACCATTAGGTGCGATACGCGCTTCTTATCGCCAATGTCTGGATATATCATAACGTCTGCGTTCTGATCGCTTGGCGTAACAGCCAATAATTCTAACGGCTTCAGGTATTCAAAAATTTTAGGCATTGTAGCGCCGTCGCTTATGACGCTGGCGGTGTTGAGGCTCCATGTCCCCGGCCTTTTCAAGCCAATCCTTTCTTCCGCACCTATTAAAAAAGTAAAGAGCGAAAAGATTGCGGAATGGTGAAGAGTTATTATGGTATCGAATCTTTCATCCCTTAGGTCTTTCAGTAAGATGAAGAGCCTGGGCACGTTCGGTCTTAAAAATATATCCTCATCTATATCGATGACCTTCTTGATATCCGGGTTACCGACGACGATATCCTTTGCCCTCTTTCCCACAAGAAAATAGATTTCAGCGTCAGGGAACTCTTTTTTTAACCTGCCTATACATGGCGTTGAAAGCGCCACCTCGCCTATCGCCCATAATTTGATAATCAATATCTTTCTTGCGTTCCTTGGCATTCTTGCAGCTATCAATCCTGCATATAGATCTATCAGGATGTTGGCGCTCCTATCCCAATCAAACAGCCACTTATGCGACTCGCTATTCTGTTTCAGTTTATAAGTCAGCTCCTTATCGTATAGGATCTGTTTCGCTTTATCATATATCTCATCGGCATCTATCCTGTCGACAACCATAGTTACAGCAGAACTGACGAGCTCGTTATCGATCCCATAAACCCTATTTACATTCGTCAGGATCGGAACGTTTCTGACTACAGAATTTATTATAGCGGTCCTCCGGAAGCTAGCTCCCCTTTCATAAAGCAGGATGGACAAATCTGAAATCGAAAGATAGAATGAGGTTTCGCGATGACTACAAAACCCCAATATATATACTCTAGCCTTTAAATTTAACCTATCAACTAATCTGAAGAGATAGTTGCGATATTTCTCATCTTGCCTGCGCTGTACATCGCCAATTATGATCAATTTAAGTTTATCATCATGTATGCTAAGCCTGGAGAAGGCTTCTATTATCACATCCAAATGTCTATCCTTTTTTACATATCCCATAGTCGTTATGAAACGTGTTCCTGGGTTATGGGATACCTTTTTATAAAATTCCCTTTTCTCTTCATCAGTAATAGATTCGATTGTGACGGTTGGGCCCATATATATCTTTTTCAATTTCCCATTCAGAAAAGGAAAGAATCTCATGATGCTTTTAAAATCTTCATCGTTCGTAACAACTACGGTGTCGGAAAAGAGAAAGAGCGGTAAAAAGAATATCTTGGAATAAGGTCTGGATATCGCATAATCGTGCATTGTAACTATAAATGGCACCTTCTGAAACAGGAGTTTTGATAACAATGGAAAAAATCCTGTGAAGCTCAGTATGGCCTTATATTTTATCGTCGGTATCTGAAGATTTATTAAATCTGGCATTTTCTTTTTTACGTAAAAGAGCATCTTGAATAGGCCACGTATATCCCAATGATCTACCAAGGCATCAACGTATGAGAGTCGCCTTATTGAACTATCGGAACTTGTCAATACAGTGACCTTGACGCCATAGGTAACGAGACGCTCTGTCAACTGCTCAACGTAATCCGCGACGCCACATCTCATGTTAGGAAAACTTCCAGATATGATGAGAACATTCATATAATTATTCATCCGATAGATTATCCGCCGAGCGCCTTTTCATATAGCTCGATCGTCGCCTGCGCCGCATTATGCCATCCATATTTTTTTATACGCTCCAACCCCAGCAGTGAAAGCCTTTGGCGAAGCGCATTATCGCATAGAAGCCTCTCTACAGCTTTTCCTATACTCTCAGTATCATATGGATCTATATATAGGCAGGCATCTCCGCCCACTTCCGGCATACTGGATGTATTTGACGTAATAACAGGTGTGCCGCAGGCCATCGCCTCCAATATTGGCAAACCAAACCCTTCGTACAAAGACGGGTATATTAGGATCTTGGCCATATTATATAGTAGCGGCATCTCTTCATCTGGTATCCATCTCTCATATACGATAATATCCCTGCGAAGATCGAGCCGCTCGATAGTCTTTAAAAGGCCTCTCGCGCGTTTTGATATGGAGCCGCAGAGGACGAGCTTCTCCCTGATGTGTCCTTTTTTCTTAAGCTTCGAATAGGCATTCACGAGACGAATGAGGTTCTTGCGGGATTGACCAAGAGCTCCTACATAAAGTATGAAATCTCCCCAATTGTACTTGTTTTTTCCATATTGAATAGACGAACTATCCATTGGATGAAAGACATTCGACACTCCAAGATGTATAACCTCTATCTTATCCTCTTTCAGAGATGAAAAATATTTCAACAGCTCTTTCTTCGTAAAGATAGAATCCGCCACGATGGTTTTGCTTCTGTTAAGCGACTTTGAAACTTCGTTATAAAGTGTCGTTTTAAATTGTTTCGAATTGTCACCAAAGACCAACCAGCTCAAGTCATGAACAGTAGTCAAGAGCTTTGCGTTTTTCACAAAAGGCGACAGCATATCGAGAGAATGGAATATATCACATCTGCCGCAAATATTCTCGACAGGAAACAGGCCCAAACCATTCCATAGAAAATTTAAGACCCTGTAGGGCAGGTTTATTGCCTTAAATCTTACATTTTTATTTTTTCTAATATTGCCATAAATGCTGCGCCTGCCGGAAAACGGGTTCCTAGAAAAAAAAAGCGTATATCTATTTTTCCTGTCAACATCCAACAGAGCCAGCGCTAGTTCCTTCGCATAGGTTCCTATCCCGGTCGTATGTCTCAAAGCGGGCGTAACGTTAAGAACTACATCCATTTCGTCGCCTACTTTTTCTCTATTAAATCACTATAACATGCAATGGTCTGATCCGCCGCACTGGTCCAGCTGAATCGCTTCGCAGTCTGGCTTGCCCTTAGTCCTATATCATTTCTTAAAGCTTCATTTTCGAGAAGCCTCGCTACGGCTTTGGAAAAACTTGCCACATCCCTCTTCTCCACCAAGACCCCATTCTCCCAATTTTTTATGACCCTACTCCACCCGAAATCATTTGTTACAACGACAGCCATCCCGGCTGCCATCGCCTCCAGTACTGCGCAACCGAAGCCTTCGAATATGCTTGGGAATATAAATATACCGCAAGAGGCATAAAGCCTTGCCATCTTATCTGAATGAAGGTTCTTAAAAACACTGATCTTGTCTCTGACATATTCCGGAAAGCTCCTCATGACTTCTCCATCATTTTTGCGCACAACTATCGAAAGCTGTGCATCCGGATGGCTTCTCAAAATAGCTATATATATCTTGACAAGGTATAGTTGACCTTTTCTCCAGTTCCAGTCACCTACGAATAATAACCTGCGGCTCCCTGCAGACTGAGCAAAGAAACGGCTCGAGACGCCATGCGGAATGCAACTTATCCTTTTATCATCGCAGTTCCCGAGCATAGCCTTGATATAGCTTTTCTCATCCATATTATTGCAGATTATCAAGTCACATTCCCTTATAGATATATCCACCTGTCTTATTCTAATCAAAGGCAGAAACATCCTTTGAGCCAAAGATGATGATTCGCCTGTCAGCCTATGCTCTTCTTTAAGATTTTCCCAGTATAGGTGTTCCAATCCATGTGACCGCATTACAAGTTTGGCATGCCGTTTAAATCTTAAACGCTTAGCGAGGATCCCATAAAGAAAACCATCGCCGCTCGAGACATCAATTATATCGTATTTCCTGTCTAACCTTTTAAAAAGTATAAGAATCAAGATAACTATCGGAAAAGTTAGAAATGCTGCCATCCTATTAAACGGCCTATCCTTTTTAAAGAATGTAAGGCTATCACGAAATATATAGTCGACGTCGTGTCCTGCCGCTCTCAGAGAGTTGCCCAGATTTAAAATCGCATTGCACATACCGCCCCTACTATCATTGATAGTGTTAGCGATGAATAATATTTCCATAATATGCCTATATTTTTAATCTTTTGCCGGAGCAGATAGCGATTATATTGATGGCCTTGGTTAGGCTTCTTGTTACTACAAAATCTCTCTCCCAAACTTCCTCTGGAGGTGTGGTTCCGACCAATTTTTCTATTTTTGATATTAAACCGCTCCTGAGTCTCTGTCTGATCGATCTTGATATTCCAAAGTGGTCCCTGTCCATTACAAACTGTTGAAAGGGATTTATCCTTCTGATGCAGTGGGTGCCATAGAGCTCGACATATTTATAATATCCGGATAGCGCATTCATTAATTCTTCCCGGGAATAATCTTTCAGATGGAATGGATTATTGGACTTGATACCGCCATGCTTCTGCATAGATGATATTATAACGAGCCCATTGTCTTTTAGAACTCTGCTCGTCTCTGAAAGAAACCGTTCTGGATTACTTAGATGCTCTATGATTTCAAATGCTGTTATTATATCAAAGCGGCTGTCGTGAAAACCTAATCTGGCGCAATCCATCTTGAGAAACACAAGATTCGGCTTTGCTAAGTTAGACATCGCATAAGCTATGGCTTCCCCGGCATAGTCTATGCCAAAGACTTTTAGTGCCGAATCCGCCAGAAGTGCGGTCCCGAACCCTTCTCCACAACCTATATCCAGGATATTCCTTTGGCAACAATAGCCTTTTGCGAAATTATAGCGGCACAGAGATTCGTATACGAGATACCGCTGCCCTCTCTTTATGCTCGGCCTTTCTCCCATCAAGTAATTCTCAATGTGTTTCATGCTTTAAGCAGCTGCGCCTCTTTTATATAACGTCCATATATATCTTGCTTCGAATGCGATCTCTTGCTTCATAAGTTTAATGATCGCCAGAGCGTAGGCCAGCGAACCTGAGGCTATCAAGATTATAAACCTCCAAATCATGCTCATTGGAAAAACGGATATGAATCGTTTTGTCAATAAAATGGCCAAGCCCATTACGAATGCGGCGACTATTGGCTCATAAAGATTCCGGACTGGCTCTCTCTTATCTATCTTGAGCACATTTGTGCTATATACATAGAATGCGAGTTGCGTAATGATGGTTGCGAATAGCATAGCTAAAGACGCGCCTATTATCTGCATCGTATATATCAATGGGAATAGAAACAAGAGAAGAAGCGCTATGTGCAGACAAACCCTGCGCGATTCTATATTCACATATCCTTGCCCTTTCAGCAAAGGATTTGAGAGGTATCCCAAGAACTGGACAAAGCCAGCTATACAGAATATCCTCAATGGTATAACTATTGGAGACCATCTCTCGCCCAGGATGATATTTGTGAATTCCGGGGCGAGGAAGAATAGGACTAAAAATATCGGTAGCATAAGCACCGAACTATACCTCAACGTCTTTAAAAACAGTCCCCGCATAGCTTCGCTGTCTGCCCGATATTTAGAATATATTGGGAAGAGAATGCCTTCTAGAGATGTGAATATATTGTTGAACGGCCAAAACCCCCATCTATACGCAATATTATAATAACCAGCGCTGGCGACGCTGAGGATCTTGCCTATCGCCACGCCGCTTATCGCATAGAGAAGGAATCCGGCAACATTGATGATTAGTATATATTTCCCGTAACCCACTAACCTCTTCAATATATTCATATCGAAATGCATCTGCGGCCTTGAGGGCTCTAACAGGTTTAATAACAATACTGAAACGACTGCTGCTATCAATGAACCATATATTATGCTCCAGAATGAGAATCCATTCATGGCGAACGCGATTGTAGCACAAGTCTGAATGAATGTTACCAAAAGGCCTGCCATCCCAAGTAGGCCAAACGCTAATTTCTTAATAAGCTTGACCTTTGGTACGACAGCAAAGCTCTCTATCAGCATGATGAGACCGAAGAGCCTTGCCGCGCCTATCAGTGCCTCCTGCTTGTAGAACCGGCTCCATAAAGACGCAAGCGAGCACATTATGCCGAATAATAAAAATGAAAACAGGAAGTCGCCTGAAAACCCTGCGTTGTATATGCTGTCGGTCTCAGATCTATCGTATACTAAGGCGGAGTTGAAGACTTCCATCTTAAACAGGCTGAAGAAACTTACAAAAGTTTGGATCAATAAAGCCATCCCAAAGTCGTATGGCTTTAACAATCTCGCAAGACCTATCAATCCGATGAATATTATAATCTTTCCCAGTATCTGCGATCCTGCCATTATCATAGAACTTTTTATAACTCTATTTTTAATATTTATATAGTCCGTCATGGTATTTTGCCTTTATCGCCTGTGGTCGCTTCGATCAATTCCTGCAGTTTTCGCGCGTAGACCTCAATGGAAAAATCTGCCTCTGCTTTCTTTCGGGCATTTGCACCTAAGAAATGTCTTTTATCTGTATCGGTTAACAGGCTAACTACCGCATCGGCAAATTCAAATCTATCCCTGCAGATGACAGCCTCACGCCCACTCACAAGCCCAATGCTTCTATTGGCGTACTCGGTCGCCACTATTGCCTTAGACATAGACATAGCCTCGAGCATCTTCATATTCATCCCGCTCCCTATCCTCATAGGCGAGATAAATACCGTTGCATGGTCAAGATATGGTCTGATATCATCGAAAAAGCCCAACGTGATGACATTAGGGTCATTTGCGATCAACCTTTTTATTTCTTTTCTCTGTCTGCCGCCTATCAGCAAAAGACGGACTCTATCGGTTTTCATTTTTATTAATGGATATATATCAGCGCAGAAATAGTGAATAGCATCTGCATTATGCTCAGCCCAAGGGATGCCTGTGAATATGATTAGGCCCTCTTTTTCATCCGATCCCTTCTTGAAATATTCTGTATCGATATGCAGTGGTATAACAACTATATCCAGTAACGGATTGAGCTCAAGAAGCGTATCTCTATCATTCTTCGCAACTACTATGCATTTCGAGAAGGCGCGATAGTCATTTTTTTCTAACTCCTTTGTCCTCCCCATACGTCGCACTAACTCAGCTCGGTTGAATAGCCCGATGGTGGGATTTTTAAGGGCCTCTTGGGATTTCAGGGTCATGCTATCAGTCAGATTAAGCAGTTTTGGAATATGGTTGATGCAGTCTGAATATTGCACTATACTGTAATTGTCATAGATGGCGATATCGAATCTGTCCGGCTGGTTCAATGCCTCTAACTGGGCCTTCATTTCCATCGATCTATCTTTGTAGAACTCTGCGAGCTCGTTGCGCAAAAAACAATATAGTCGTAATATCCTATGTGCAAACCTATTGTAAGCATTTCGCCTTACCAGAATAACTTCCTCGCATAGTTCTCCCACAAGCGGCCTTAACTCTTCCTTATCAAAATCTGTAAACATGACGAGCGTTATCTCATTGTCAATAGATAGCGCCTTGAGGAAATTGAGGCTATGGTTTATGCCACATTTATATTTATGTTTTCCAAAGCTGATACCACTTGAAATATATAAAATATTCATGCTACCTTTCGTTCCGTCTTCTGTATAATGCATTTAATATATCGTTGGCGAACCGTTCCATCGTATATTTCTCAAAAGCACATCTTTTAGCATTATTTGCCATTCTCGTATATTCGGATTCCATATTTATCAGAAACAGCGCTTTCTCCGCCATCGACTTATAATCTCCCGGCTCTACCAGATAACCATTGAACCCATCAATTATTATTTCCGTAGGGCCTCCTATCGCATTGGCTATGACAGGCCGGCCGCAAGCCATCGCCTCTAGAATCACAAGCCCAGAGGATTCTGCACAACCCATTTTTCCAGTACACGAGAAGATTATACTAGACGATTTTATTATTTTCTTAATATCATTCACAAAACCCGTGAATATTACTCTGCCTTTGAGGGCCGGCATATTATGGATCCTCTCTTCGAGCTTAGCCCTGACGTGGCTATCTCCCCCGTCTGTCTCATTATCGCCTCCTGCTACGATGAAATAGCTTTTCGGATAGCAACGCGCGATCTCGTTAGCAACATTAAGAAACATATTATGGTCTTTGATCGGATCGAGCCTTCCTATTATGCTGAATGTCTTAAAACCTTCGGGTATGCCGTACTCATTTTTGAATAGATTCTCATAATATGCTTCGTCACCTTGCAGGCGACCTAACTCAATCCCAGGATAGGATATGACTATATTATCTCCCCAGAACCTATTTATATGCATCTTTTCTTTTACAAAATGAGAGCAAAAGATTATCTTATCGAAAAGGATCCTATAGGCCATCTGCCAGAAGGTATCCTTCGGAAAATCGTATCCCCAGCAATACCAGATTGTTTTGATGCCGAATGGCCTTGCTGCAATTGATGCATATATGCCTGCATTTAAGCTGTTCGCGAAGACACGCGATACCTTTTCGCTTTTGATTATCTTTATGATTTGAACAATGGACTTAAAAAATATAATAGGGTGCATTATCGTTCTTCTATTGACCTTAGCCATCTTAACGATTCTGACATCGATAGAACGATCCATTGCTTCGCGGAGAATTGGTCCTTCATTCGGAATGATTAGGAGGGCTTCAAAAGAGAGCTTCTTTAGGGTGGATATCAAATTCAAGAGCGTTATTTCACCGCCGCCTAAATAGGTGTAATCGGCAACATAGAGAATCTTCTTCATATAGTGATAGTTAAGTCCTTTAGGCAGTATTATACTATATTCTACATTTAAAATATAAAATTTTTCATACCGTATTTTGTGCTATAATATCTGCGATATCAAATGGAAGAGCTTACGATCAATTTTATTTCAGGACCATTCCTTCCAATACCTCCTATAAAAGGTGGAGGAGTGGAGGTATACTTGTATAATCTCTCTCTAGTATTATCCAAGAAATATAAAGTTAGGATATACACGCGACGATATGGAGGGCTGAAAAGCCACGACAAGACTGGCAATCTCGAAATCATCAGAATAAATGGCTTTGAAAAAAGGAAGAACCATTTATTGGAGTTGTTGAAAGAATTTTCATTCAGCTTTTTTGTGTTCTTCAGTATCAAGAAGGCAGATATAAACCACTTCTTCCATCTAAAATCGTTCATATTCTATCTACTTAGACCAAATAAAGGCAGATCCGTTGTACATCTTCAGATACCCTTTGCAGGCCTCACTTCCAAATTTTTAAGATTTGCAGATATAATTGTACCAAATAGTGAATATACGGCTTCTCATTTCAAAAAGATTAAGGCTATAAAAGATAATGAGATGGTCGTTATACCAAATGGCGTTGATATAAAAAAATTTAGCGAAGCCAAAGCAAGCGAGGAGATCAAAGAAAGATATCGACTAACAGGATATAAGATCATAGGCTATGTGGGCCGCATTTCGAAAGAGAAAGGCATAGAATATTTAATAGATGCGTTCAGGATATTAAAGGAGAAAAGGGATGATGTGAGACTTTTGCTGATAGGCCCATACCGTAAAAATGAATATGGCGACCCTATCTTTTACGCGCATCTAAATTCTATTATAAAAATTTATAATCTTGAAAAATATGCATCCTTCACCGGATTGATGGAACATGAAAAGTTGCCAAGCTATTATGCTTCATGCGACATACTATGTTTCCCCTCTGATTGGGAGGAGCCGTTTGGCATAGTCTGCATAGAAGCGCTCGCATGTGGCAAGCCTGTCATAGTAACAGATTCCGGTGCATTTAGGGAGATTATAACAAATGGCCTGAACGGTTTCATTGTTCCTAAAAAAGACCCTTCCGCTATAACAGAAAAGGTGATGTTACTATTAAACGATGATGCTTTAAGATATAAAATCTCAACGGCTGCCCTTGAGAGAGCGAAGTCATACTCGTTTAATGTCATTGCGCAAAGATATGAGGAACTATATAAGAGATTGATATAAAAATGACATTGAAAAAAGAGCTCAAAGATTTTTATAATTCAAACAGGGATTATTATTTAGAGGCGCGGCGGCTGAATGTCAACCTCACCGATGAACGGGAGAAAGCATTCCGATTTATCCCGGCTGGCTCATTGGTATTGGATATAGGATGCGGCACCGCTGAGAATGGTAAATTCATTTCTGAGTTTGCGAGATACGTTGGGTTAGATTTTTCTACGATCGCTTTAGATATGGCATTAGATTATAAATTAAAAAATTTCTACTTAGTAAAAGGTGATGTCTCAAGGCCTTGCTTTAAACCGGGTTCTTTTGATGTGGTAATATCAACTTATTCGTTAGAACATTTCTTGGCGCCAAGGGATGTCTTAGATCAAATGTATAATGTTTGTAAAAAAGGCGGATGTCTTATAATCATATCTCCTGCTTGGGATCTACCATTTCAATTCCCTCCTTCTATGAACTTTGCAGGAAATATTTATCGGCGATTCTTTTATATTATATTGAGGATCTTTGAAGACTTAAGGGAGTGTTTCTTTGGCATGAAATATAATTTCAAAATTATAAGAAATCCATCTTTTATGACCAATGGCTATTCGCAAGATAACGATACTGTATATTTAACAAAGGCGAGAGAAGTTATAACATATTTAAAACATAAGGGATGCAAAATAATGCACGCTTCGGCGGAAAGAGGTGCTGCTGGAAATATTATATTCAGGATGGTAAAATATCTATTTATAAAAATACCTAAGTACAAATTCGGCGATTCTCGGTTTTTCGTAATTTTGCTAACATAAAATGAAACTATCAGTTGTAATAATAACCAAAGATGAAGAAGAAAATATCGGGAGATGCTTAGAAAGTATAAAGTGGGCTGACGAGATAATTATTGTTGATGCTATAAGTCAAGATAAAACCGTAGATGTTGCAAAGAGATATACTGATAGGATCATTTCACACAAATGGATCAGTTTTCTTGACCAGCGTTCGTTTGCCTTACGTCTTGCTAAATGCGACTTTGTCTTAATCCTGGATGCCGATGAGTTTCTAGATGATGCGGCACAGGATGAGATAAAAAAGACGCTGACTTCGAACGAGCCCCGTAATGGTTATTTCATAATGCGAGTCACGTATTTTTTGGAAAAACGATTATCCTTTTCCGAAAGACCAGACCCTATAATGCGGCTGTTCAGAAGAGAGAAGGGTTTTGTCACAAATAAGCCCGGCCAGCGCGGCCATGAGGCGTATGGTGTGTGTGGCGAAACGAGACTGCTTGACGGTACGATAGAACATCGCACTAGTGGCACTATAGCTGAGAGGCTGAGAAAAATAAACAGATACTCTACGCTGTGGGCTGAAGAAAGGGTCGAATGTGGAATGCGGCGACCGTCTGCCGCTAAAATGTTATATGCGCCGCTCAAAAGCTTCATCGGCAATTTCTTCATAAAGATAGGGTTTCTGGATGGGTTTTATGGGTTTATCTGGTGTATCTTAAAGGCGTTGGAAAATTTTCTTAAATATGCTAAGTTATGGGAACGAATGAAATATGCTGGCATCTTTTATCTTTTCTGAAGAGGCTTTTTATATAGATTCACGATCGTTGTCAACATCCCGCACATTATCCAAAAGTTTAGCATGCCGCCAGGAACATGATAGGTATTGTTCGTGATGAAGTTAAGCTGCTGGACTATTATCCCCCATCCAGCTCCGAAGATGAAGAACTTTACGTTTGGGTCTTCAACGTGCAGCATTTCGTTGAATAGATATCTGAGAATCATATAAAGCATAACCGTGAATATGACAAGACCCTGAATGCCTAGTCGCGAAAAAAAATGGAGATAGAAGCTGTTGAAGCCGGTCCATACGCTATAGGCGGGCACAACAAAAAAATTTTCGTCGATGGAATTGCCAAATCCGACGCCGAATGGAAAGCGCGCCACCATCTCAAAGAAGGTCTTGATATACGTGATCCTCAAGTCTGAGGCGATGCCGATGGTGAATATGCGGTGTTCATAATATTTGCGTATAGGCTCTAGGAACATAAGATATCCCGTCACCAATATCGGAATATACAACCACATCTTTTTAATCTTCGTCATGGCAAATACGATCCACAAGACGAATAACCCTATGAGTGATGCCCTCGAGCTTGCGAAATAAATGCACACGAGTGTCAAGAGAAGCGAGAAAAATAAAAATATTTTCTTTAGGGGCCTGTGCCTCCCCTGTAAAAGGAGACTTGTGAAGATCCCGCAGAACACCATAAGCTGACTGTTCAGGACATTCGGATCTCCGTAAGTGGAGAGCGTCCTTTTGGCATATAGAAACTGGCCTTCAAGCGCAGCATAGGTCGCAGCGTTATAGGTGATATACGAAACGAGGAGCGATTTTCCATAAAACAATAAGAGTATTCCGTAGAGCGACACTAAAAAGCCGCAATACAGGATGCCATCCATAAAGAGCCTCGCACAGTCTCGTTTGCCGAAAATATCCATGACTACGAAGAACGTAAAGAACGCTACGAAATAAAATAGCACTTCCAAGATCATCGTCGGCTTATGGCCTCCCCTCGAAATCCCAATCATGATCGCTAATATCGTTATCGCAATATACAATAGAAACGGCTTCTTTATAGGATTTATCGTTTTTTCACGCGTCCTTGTAAATGTTCGATAAAAAAACCATCTCAACGTTATGGAGCTTATCACTATATACCCTAACGGCAAAGGAAAACGATACCATGGTGTGACGAGAAAAAATCCTGCTCGCGGAAGGATGTATACAAATAGAAGGACAAAGACCATAAGTATTCGGGGTTTAAAAAAAAGGCATGCTATTGTAATGAGGATTGAGTAGAAGATTATGATTTTTAGAGGAGTGCCCTCCATTTTGTGCTCCGTTTTAAAATAAGAATTTGTTATTTAAGATAAGCAAAAAAAGGTATTTCTGTTAGGCCTTCTAATTTTGCTACAAAGGATGAGAATGGCCTATTTCTTATCTCTTTTCTTTTAAGACAAAAATCATCTTTAAAATTATTTGTTCCATCAATTGTAGAAAAGGCGCAACTGTAGCCAGCTTCTTTTACCATATTTTGAACTCTAAGGTTAAATCTACCATAGGGATAAGCAAAATATTTTACAGGATAGCTTAATTTCTCCTCTAAATTTTTCTTAGAAAAATTTACCTCATCATAAATCTTATCTGCATCTAGAATTGTTAGATCTGGATGACTTATAGTATGAGAGCCAAAAGCAAATCTATTTTTTAGTCTTTCCAAATCTTGCCAATTTAAACACTCGTTTCTCAATCCCCGCTTACCTCTTTCTATATATTCATAAGTCAAAAATAGAGTTGCTTTTAAATCATATTTTTCTAATATGGGGTAAGCATTTAAAATAGCATCTTTATACCCGTCATCAAAAGTTATCACAATATAATCTCTATCAACATTATTACTTTTTATCTTAAACATTTCTTCCATAGAAATTACTGTATATTTTTTTCTTAAATATTTCATTTGTTTATCAAATATTTTAAGGGGCATAGAGAAATCATCTTTTTTATAGTCATCGATATGATGGTAAAGCAAAACTATTAGCCTAAATCTTTTTAATATCTTTCTTCTTATAAATCTTACGATGGTTATAATTCCTGCATAATATAGAAAAAAAATTAAACTATGGTAGAAAGCCAACAAAAATCTATCTCTAATATAAAAAAAGGGGATATAGATTGTCTTGAGTATTATCTGTAAATCTAAGAAGATCGATTTATTTTTAATATAATCTAGATCATATCCCAAATCTGCATGAATTGGATTGTCTCCCGGTCTATTTATCTGCCAAAGACCAGTAA
>JAHFGO010000137.1 GCA_023247385.1 Candidatus Omnitrophota bacterium
GAAGATTAACCTTCAACCCTCCGCTCCAACATTACTTTTTCACATTTAATCTAAAATTTTTCGGAGCTTGCTGCTTGGCCTTAAATTTTTCGGGTCCTGCCGCTCCTCATGGCCGCCAGGCCAGGGGGCTTCGCCTAATTTTGCTATCAAGGATGTTTATTGTTTATTCTAGTTATTTCGTTTTATTCTACTCTTATGGTGACTAATCCGTAATTTGCTTTGGTGGTAGTTAAAGTGTTAGCAAAATTTAACGGCTCAACCCCCATGGCCTGTCGGCCTTATACTAACTTGAATGCCGAAAAAATTTAATAAGCCGTTCACAAAATTCTTCGCGATGTCGCAATAGAAAATTTTATGGGTGACGCGACCGAGCCTTTTGGTGAAATAGCGAGCGGTGACTGGCGGCTATAGAGCCATGTTTAGCCAGTATCTATGGACAAGCTATTTAGAGCTAACGTTGGATGAACACTGGCTCCCGCGAGCCTTATAAACAAAAGGCGAGGGAGCGGCAGGACCCATAAAATTTAGCGTCCCCGCGAGGCACGAGGCTAAAGAGGGGAGCTTTGCGAGACGAAATTTTTTTAAAATTTTTGCAATAATTTTGCTCACTTTTACGTCTTTATATATAGGGGTCAAAAAGGGGGTGATGGATATGGATGCTGAAGAGTTAAAATTAGCGGTGGCAAAGCTGCATAAGCTGGATAGCAGAGGTCCAACGAAGGCTTTTTGCGATCTTTCAATACTCGATAGCCTCATAATAAAAGGCTTACGAGTTGTTGAAGGCGAAAAGGGCTTATTCGTCAGCATGCCGCGCGAGGAAGGTAAGGATGGCAAGTGGTATAACACTGTGATCCCTCTAAAAAGAGAAGTGAAAGACGAGATAGAAAAGCTCGTGTTAGAGGCTTACGGAGGATAGAACCTTGGGCCGAGAGAATCGATATATTGGAATTATTGGCGAACGAATAGCTCTGAAGTTTTTAAAGCGAAGAGGCTATAAAATCCTGGAAACCAATCTAAGAACAGTGTTCGGAGAGATTGATGCGATTGCAAAACAAAAAGATTTTACAGTCTTTATCGAGATAAAAACCCGCACCACCTTTTCTTTCGGCCCGCCTTACCTTTCTGTGACAAAGGCAAAGCAAATGCATATTGTAAAAAGTGCTCTGTCCTATCTAAAAAGATATCGCCTCATCAACTCAAACTGGAGGGTCGATGTGGTTTCGGTTAAATTGAACCATAAGTTTGAATTAGAAAATATTGAGATAATAGAGAATGCGATAGAAGATTACAAGGGAGGATGGTCATGATAGCAAAGATATGCTCAAGCTGTGTTATTGGAATAGATGCATATGAAGTTGTTGTGGAAACGGACACAGGTGGCGGGTTACCCGATTTCCATATCGTAGGTTTACCTGATACTGCCATAAAGGAATCGCGTGACAGAATAAAATACGCGATTAAAAATTCTAATTTTTCATTTCCATCACAAAAGATCATAGTAAACCTGGCTCCAGCTGACATAAAGAAGGAAGGCGCTTCATTTGATCTGCCGATCGCGCTTTCAATACTATCATCGGAGAGCGTAATAGACGCTAATGCACTCGAAGGTATTATATTTTGCGGCGAATTATCCCTGGATGGCAAACTTAAGCCAATTAAAGGAGCACTTCCTATAGCGATGTCATTAAAGAATATGGATAAAAAGAAATTTGTGCTTCCAAGGCAGAATGCAAAAGAGGCTGGCGTGGTCAAAGGCATAGAAGTTTATCCTTTGGAAACATTGAAAGATGTGGTTAATTTCGTAAATAAAAAACTTGATATAAAAGCGATAGATTCAAATCCTGAGCAAGTACTCAGAAAAACCTGTAAATACAGAATGGATTTTAGTGACGTTAAAGGACAGGAACATGTTAAGCGTGGTTTAGAAGTAGCTGCTGCAGGAGGTCACAACGTCCTTTTGATAGGCCCTCCCGGCTCTGGTAAGAGTATGCTGGCAAAGCGCCTTCCAACTATTTTGTCTGATATGACTCTTGAAGAAAGCCTCGAGACCTCGACGATACATAGCGTATCCGGGTTACTTTCACCCAACAAAGGCTTAATAGGAACTCGGCCGTTTAGATCGCCGCACCACACAATCTCTGACGCGGCTTTAGTGGGAGGCGGGACAAATCCGTCGCCAGGCGAAATAAGCTTGGCGCATAATGGCGTGTTATTCTTGGATGAGCTCCCGGAATTTAAGAGGAACGTCTTGGAAGTTATGAGACAACCTCTCGAAGAAGGATCAGTTACAATCGCTAGGGTTTCAAACACATTGACCTACCCATCTAAATTTATGCTTGTCGCTGCCATGAACCCCTGCCCCTGCGGATATTTTACAGATCCAAAAAGAGAATGCCATTGCACACCTTTCCAGATACAGCATTACCTTTCAAAGATATCAGGGCCGCTTTTAGATAGGATCGATATACACCTTGAGGTGCCAAGGTTGAAATTGGAGCATTTGACCGATAAACGTCGCGGCGAGCCGTCTATGGAGATACGTAAGCGCGTAGATAAGGCAAGAGATATCGAGAAGACGCGATATATGAATGATGGTATATATTTCAATGCGCACCTGGAATCGAAAGAGCTTGAGAAGTACTGCATGCTGGATAAAGAGAGCGAAGAGCTGCTAAAACTAGCCATACTGGAATTGGGGATATCGGCAAGGGCTTATGATAAGATCCTAAAAGTATCTCGGACTATAGCAGATCTCGATGGAAAAAATATTATCGAAGCACATCATATTTCAGAAGCGATTTCTTATAGGAGCCTGGACAGGAATTTGTGGGGATGACGGACACTTAAAAGAAAAATAATTGTAAACAAGCTACACAGGTATGCGAATATGTCTCCATATACGGTATAAAAAGTCCTTGTCTTTGTAAGTACTATCTCATGAATTTTGAAGCCATCAACAAATAGATTATGCCCTCCGGCTTCTACAGCACTAACTATACGGCCCTTCTGGTCTATAAAACAAGAAAGCCCTGTATTCGCTGCCCTCACGACGTTTACCCTGTTCTCAACGGCCCTGAAGACAGAGCTTTGGGCATGTTGATATGGAGCGTTTGTATTCTTAAACCATGCATCATTCGTTATGTTTATCAAAAACATGGCATCTCTTTTAACAAACTCCCTTGTAAGGTCAGGGAATATGTCTTCGAAACAGATGAGAGTTGAAAATCTCACCTTCTTAACCAGCCTCCAGCTGAAACTCTCATCCTTTGCATTTCTTTCGATGAAAAATCTAAAAATCGTATAATTTCTGCCGTTTGTGAAATCACTGATTGGCAATGGCGCGAATTTTTCAACGAATGAGAATATAAATTTGGCCGGTATGTACTCTCCGAAAGGCACAAGATGTATCTTATCGTAACGGTCTATGATTGCCCCATCCGCATCAAAAAGAATGGCGCTATTATAGTACGTCTGTCTCAAATTTCGGTCTTCGGCTGGTGTGCCTACTAAAAGAGGCGTATTTATGCTTCTGATTAAAATTTTTAACCTATTTAATAGGTATTGTTCGCTCTCAAGGAAGCCTGGCACTGATGTCTCCGGCCAGACGATTAAGTCAGCTCCTAGTCCTGCTGCCTGTTTTGTAAGCTCTTCGTATTCCTTAAGTATCTCTTCTTCAAAACTACTATCCCATTTCTTTCCCTGTGGGAT
>JAHFGO010000078.1 GCA_023247385.1 Candidatus Omnitrophota bacterium
CTTTTGCATATTTGTGCGAACATAACGAGTTTTGGGTTTATGCCCATTAGCCGAGATGGCCATTTGTGACAGGACGCGAAAAATTTCATGGCGGAGTTAGCATGAAGTATCTGATAGTGACTGCGGATGATTTCGGATTATCCAAGAGAATAAACGAAGGGATCGTAAAGGCCTACAAAGACGGCATTGTCACATCCTTGAATTTCATGCCGGCAGGCAGGGCATTTGATGATGCGCTGAGCTTGGCACGTGCTATAAAATTGGAAGAGGCAGGCGCACATCTGGTGCTTACAGAAACTGCGCCGATTGCGGACCTTCATAGTGTCCCAACTCTGGTTACGAAAGACGGGTCCTTCTATAAGAGCTACTTCCAATTCTTCCTCAATCTCTTCTCAAATAGGATAAAGCAAGAGCATATATATCTCGAATTAAAAACGCAGTTAGACAGAGTAAAAGATGCCGGCATAAAGATAACGAATTTGAGCGGCCATGAACACATCCAAATGATGCCGCAGATGTTGGGTATATTTATTAAGCTGGCAAAGGAATATGATATTCCGTCAATACGGTATCCTCACGGAGAAAGGTTGATTCTTCCGTTTGGCCTAAAAAAGATTTATAGGAAATTGGTATTATCTTGTCTCCAGAAGCACGCGCGCGAGATTTTAAATAGATCAGGCCTTATATATACAGATAATTTTCTGGGATTTTTAGATTCCGGCAATTTACGAGAAGAGGCCATTATTGACATGTTGGCTTCTTTGAAGGAGGGGGTTACAGAACTTGTCTGTCATCCAGGTTATTTAAGCCCAGAAGTTGTGGATAGATACATATTCTATTTGGACTGTGAAAGTGAACTCGCCGCATTCACGAGCCGTAACGTGAGGAATCTGATAGAAGAAAAGCAGATAAAACTTATAACGTACGGAGAGTTCATCTCGAAAATAAAGTGAATTTAAAAAGGTCCATACTTTTAATATTCTTCATAACGATTATAGTATATTCTAATTCCCTTGGCGGAGAGTTTGCCTATGACGATGAATATTTTGTCGTAAAGAATATAAATATACGTAATCTCGAGAACATCCCATCATTTTTTATAAATCCTTCCGCGGTCGCCTTCGCGAAGCTGTCAGAAGATGTCTATCGGCCGATAACTACGCTTTCCTATACGTTAGATTATTTTTTTTGGAGACTCGATACGTTCGGTTATCATCTGGCAAACGTATTATTTCATTCATTTAACGCCATACTTTTGTTTTTATTTTTAAACGCCGTATTAGGGAATATATCGATAGCGCTTTTGGCGAGCTTATTTTTTGCCTGTCATCCGGTTCAGACTGAGGTGGTATCGTGGATTTCAGGTCGGTCAAGTGTGCTATTTCTTTTCTTCTACCTATCGGCATTAATATTTTATGTACGATTTTTGAAGGAATCAAAAAATATATATTTTGCATATTCCCTGGTTTTGTTTGCACTTTCATTATTCTCGAAAGAGATGGCGGCGACGCTTCCGTTAATCTTGATAATCCATGATGCACATTTTCCGATTAAGGAGCGCATCAGGAATAAAATATATCGTTACATGCCGTATTTTATGCTGGCCATATTTTTTGTGCTGACGAGATCTTTGGTATTGAAAAAGATAAGCCAGTGTAGTTGGTGGGGAGGCAGCCCTTACTACACATTCCTGACGATGTCACGCGTCCTGATCGAATATATAAAGCTTTTAATTGCGCCGTTAAAACTATGCGCATTTTATTTTATTGATATCTCAAAATCTATCACCGAGACAAGAGTATTAGGTTCGCTCGCAGTATTATTGTTGTTATTATCGGCGCTTCCGATAATATTTAAACGCTCCAGAAAAGCATCTTTCTCTATATGGTGGTTTTTTATAACGCTCCTGCCGGTATCGAACATAATACCATTAAAGGCGCTCATGGCAGAGAGGTTCCTATACCTACCATCTATAGGTTTTTGTATTTTGCTTGCGATATTCATCGAGAAGATAGGCAGGATGAAGTTTAAGCCTTTTGCTAAACGCGAAAAGATAATTACAGGGTTAATAGCGGCTACAATTATATTGTTATACTCTTTGAGGACTATGGTTAGAAACGAAGACTGGAAAGATGCCGTATCAATAAGTAAGTCTATAATAAAAGTATCTCCACTAAATCCGTGGGGATACACATCGTTAGGAACGGCCTATCTGGGAAAGGAATATTATGAAGAAGCGGCCAAGGCATTAAAGAAGGCAGTCTCTCTATCAATGGATTATGCGTCTCCCAAAAACGCGCTGGGATTCTGTTATCTACAAATGGGAAAATATGAGGACGCTGTGATGATGCTCAGAGAAGCTGCGAGGCTCGACCCCGGAAATTTAGAGACGATGAATTCTTTGGGAGTCACGTATGGGAATATGAAAAAATACGATGAGGCAATAAAAGAGTTTGAGGCCTCCATAAAGATCGACCCGACTTTCGTGAGCGCCTATATAAATTTAGGGACAGTTTATGAACAAAGATCAGAATATGAAAAGGCGTTGGAGCAATATAAAAGGATAAAGGCCAATACGAATAGTAGGCAGGAGATAGCCATATCATATATACGAATAGGGGACGTCTACATCAAAATGAAGCTTAAAGATAGGGCAAGGAAGCATTATCAGAAGGCAATCGATATGTGCGGGCGAGGCCTAGAAGAACTTAGGAAAGTTGCAATAGACAGGGGACGGTTCTAATTTTCATTGGTAAATATTGGTAAATAATTAGAACCGTCCCCTATAAAGCTGGTGCGGAAGGAGGGAGTTGAACCCTCAAGGTTTTACCCATACGGTCCTGAGCCGTACGCGTCTGCCAGTTCCGCCACTTCCGCTTTAGCCTAATGCAGTATACCTCAAAACCGCCAACCTGTCAATTCACCCACCATCGACCTTGTCGGAGTGCCGCTTGCTTTTATAATAAAATTATGATATATTGAAAAGTCCAAATGACAGAGAAGATCGTTGCGACCAACAGGCAGGCGAGGTACCATTATACGATACTCGAAAGCCTTGAGACCGGTATAGAGCTAAAAGGCACAGAGGTTAAGTCCTTGAGGGGTGGCAAGGCGAGCCTGAACGATAGTTTCGCAAGGGCTGAGAATGGCGAAATCTTCCTGTACAACATGCACATAGCGCCTTACGAGTTCGGCAATATTCAAAATCCTGATCCATTAAGGCCAAGGAAACTTTTGTTGCGCAAGAGTCAGATCCGAAAGCTTATCGCAGAGGCCGCAACCAAGAAATTGGCGTTAATTCCGTTAAAATTGTATTTTAAGGTCGGCATAGTTAAGGTGGAACTGGCCCTCGCGAAGGGTAAAAAGCTATACGATAAGCGCGAGACGATTAAAAAAAGAGAAATTGAAAGAGAGGTGCGAAGACGGCTTGGTTAATAGTTTTTTTACATAGCAGTCGAAGTCCCTCGCGTCCCTGTGCAAGCAGAAGGCGCTCGGGACGAAAATTGCTATCGCAATTTTTGGGGGTGAAGGGCTTCGACCCAGATAAGCAAGACAGGGGTGGCATGTAGAGGTTGCTAGGAGGCCTCTTTAAACACCTGGCAAAAAATCAAATGCTGACAACATAAAAGTGCCAGCAACGGTGAATGAGCTACTGAATACCATGCAAGTGGTACCAGGGCCCGTTTTGCCGGTAGCGTTACCTTTATAAGGTAACCCGTTAACTGACCCATCCTGCGGGGTTAGATTAGCGTCGATAGCAGGATAGTCCGATCTTACTTAGCCTTTGGCGGATTGGATGAAATTTGCAAAGGATACCCTTATGAAATTCCTCCTATTGAAGTTCATAATGGGAAATTAAACATTAGGATAAACATGTAGAGGCCTTTGCTTTGATGTTTGGGGACGCGGGTTCGACTCCCGCCACCTCCACCAATTTTACCATAGTTTACGCATGGTAAAATTGTCCCGAGACGCCTGTAGTGTAAGGCAAGGCGACGAGGGACTACAATAATTTTTATGACATTATCTCACAAAATTAGACTCATAATCATATTAATTGTGACAATTTTTCTTGCCGGCTGCGCTACGCAGGCTCCTCATTTCAGGTTAGATTCATCATTACAAAAAGATGTAAGGACATTTAGTGGCGTTGAATATGTTCCACTTGTGCGGCTGTGCGATGTATATGGATTGGATTACAAATGGGACAGCTTTATTAAAACAGTAACTATACAAAAAAAATCAAATTGCATAGTATTGCGAAGCGGCAGCGACAGAATACTAGTGAACGGCGTAGAGAAGAAATTATGTCGGCCCATCATCCTTAGCGCAGGAGCGGTCTTTATCCCAACCTCTTTTGCGAAAAACATGCTGGGCTTGATTATCGGAGCTGCGCCCAGCGCGAAGGTGCCAGAGATAAGCCCAGTAAAAAAGTTTACAATAGATACAATAGTTTTGGATCCTGGACATGGCGGGAAGGATCCGGGGGCGATAGGAAGAAAGATCGGACTTAGAGAGAAGGATCTGACTCTTGCGCTAGCTAAAAGGATAAAGAGCATATTGCAAGAATCGGGAATTAAGGTCATCATGACGCGAGAGAACGATGCCTTCATATCTCTACCGAAGAGGGCTGAGATTGCCAACCGTAATGAGGCAGATCTATTTGTCAGTGTGCATATAAACGCCTCCAGGGCAAGGTCAATGAGGGGATTCGAGTGTTATTATCTTTCTAATGCGACAGATGACAATGCCAGGGCCATCGAAGCATTTGAAAATGCTTCTCTAAAGATGCAAGAGGGTGCAGAGATAGAGCATTCCGAAGGCCTCGATAAGACTTTGTGGGATATGAACTTGTCAGAAAATAGACTCGAATCCGCCGAACTTGCCAGTTACATATGTGATTCAGTGAATTCGAGTCTCGTAACCCGCTCGAGAGGTGTAAAGTCTGCCAGATTCTATGTGTTAAAATATACTCATATGCCGTCAGTATTAATTGAGACCGCGTATATAAGCAATAAGTACGAAGAGATGGAATTGAAGGGCTCGAAATTCTTGGATAGAATCGCAGATGCAGTTGCTGAAGGCATATTGAAATATAAAAAAGAATACGAATATACGGAAGGCTTCACCAAAACATAAAAGATGGATTCCAGACCTATAGGCATATTTGATTCTGGCGTTGGAGGGCTGACAGTCGTTAGTCAGATACAACAGATACTGCCAAAAGAGGGGATAGTATATTTTGGCGATACGGCGAGGGTCCCTTATGGCACCAAATCCAAGGAGACGGTTACAAAATTTTCGGTCGAGAATGTAGAATTTCTTATGCGGCACGATGTGAAGCTGGTGGTCGTTGCCTGCAATACCGTTTCGTCTTTGAGCTTAGACTTTTTAAAGAGGTGCTTCAGAGTTCCCATGATAGGTGTGATAGAGCCCGGTGCGAAGTCTGCAGTAAGCTCTTCTCGTAATAGTCGAATCGGTGTTATAGGAACTCAAGCGACAATATCATCGGGCGCTTACGAGAAAGCGATAAGCAAAATAAGCTCGCGAAGCCGCGTATTTACACAAAGTTGTCCTCTATTTGTTCCATTGGTAGAAGAGGGATGGACCGATATGCATATAGCGTTTGATGTGGCCAGCATCTACTTGAAGCCATTAAAGGCCAAAAGGATTGATACATTGATTCTAGGATGTACTCACTATCCGCTTTTAAAGGCCATGATAGGAAAAGCGATGGGGCCCAGAGTCCTTTTAATAGATTCAGCCCAAGAAGTATCGAAAGAGGCAAAGGATGTTTTAGATGCGAGCGGCCTATTAAATAAGTCGGGTCAAAGTAGAGCACATAAATTTTTTGTAAGCGATGAAGTGAACCGTTTCATAAAGATGGGAGAGAAATTTTTAAGAAAGAGAATTACTTGCGTAAGGAGAGCTTGAATAAACTATGTATGAGATTAAGGTTAAAGGCAGTTTCAGCGCAGCACACAACTTGAAGAATTATCGCGGCAAATGCGAACATCTGCATGGACACAACTGGATGGTAGAGGCTGTCTTTGCATATAAGGTGCTGGACAAAGATGGCATGGCTATAGATTTTAGAATGGCCAAGAAGGCATTAAGAGGCACGATAGAAAGATTAGACCATATGTACCTTAATGACTTAAAGTTTTTAAAAAAAATTAATCCCACCTCAGAGAATATAGCTAAGTTTATATATACTAGCGTAAAGAAAAAAATCAATAACTTAAAATCTATTCTCGTATGGGAGAATGAGACTTCCTGCGCCGTATATACGGAGGATTAATTTTTCCATGTCTAAAGCTGTTGTCCTGATTTCCGGAGGCCTTGATTCGGCGGTAACGCTATTCTTTGCTATAAAAAAAGGTTACAAGTGCCACTCTATAACATTCGACTACGGTCAGAGACACACGAGAGAATTGCTTTCAGCGAGGCGGATTGCCAAGGCAGGTAATTCAGAATTAAAAATCATAAAATTAGGCTTATCATGGAAGGGTTCCAGTTTATTGAACAAAGATATGAAACTCCCTTTAGACAGAAGTATAAAGCAGATTAAGAAAGACATACCATCTACTTATGTGCCTGCGAGAAATACCATATTCCTGAGCATTGCAACTTCATTCGCAGAAGCAATAGGTGCGAGTTTCGTATTCATAGGCGCTCATTTTGAAGATTCAAGCGGCTATCCTGATTGCCGGATAGAATATCTTAAAGCTTTTGATGCTCTTATAAAGCTTGGGACAAAAAAAGGATTGGAGGGCGACCTGGCCCTAAGATTTCCATTGATAGATAAGACTAAAAAAGAAATCATACGGCTTGGTGCATCATTGAAAGTCCCATTCCAATTTACGTGGTCCTGCTATAAAGGCGGGGATAGGCCCTGCATGAGATGCGATTCGTGCATCTTGAGGGCCAAGGGCTTTCGGGAATTAGGGTTGAAAGACCCATTAGTGAATTGAAGAGCACGTTCGTGGTAAAAGCTGAAGTTGTAGACATATTTTCTTCCATACAGGGAGAGGGCATATTCTTAGGCGCAAGGCAAGTTTTCATAAGGTTCAAGAGATGCAACTTGACTTGTAAGTTTTGTGATGAGCCCCGAAATATGAAGGGAATAGAATATTCTTCTTCAGAGTTGATGCGCGAAATAAAATTTTTACAATCATCCAAAGGGCCGCACCATTCTATATCGCTTACAGGCGGAGAGCCGCTGTTATATTCAGATTTTTTAAATATATTCTTGAAGGATTTAAAAAGAGAGAATTTTAAAACTTATCTGGAGACTAACGGTACGCTGCCGGATGGATTGTCAAATATCATTGATTTGATTGATATCGTTTCAATGGATTTTAAGCTTCCTTCATCAACCGGTGAGAGGCCGTTCTGGAAAGAACATTTCGAATTTTTGAAGATAGCTGCTAAAAAAAAGGTATTTGTTAAGGCCATTGTGACTACAAATACTGTAAAAAAAGATATTGAAAAGGCAATAGCATTAATAAAGACCTTAAATAAAAATATACCTTTAATTTTACAGCCTGCCACGCCCGTGAATAGACAAGATAGGGCTGTGAACAAAGATATATTATTGAAGTTTTTAGAAATAGGCGCTAGAAATAATCTGAATAATATAAGAGTGATACCGCAGATGCACAAAGTCCTCAATTTAAAATAACATGAAAAAATCATCTTACGAAGATTTACAAAATAAAATTCGCTCTCTTCAAACACCTGCGGTAGGAACGTGGAAGAACCAATATCCTGGCAGGCAATACATCGTCAAGATAGAAACCCTTGAATTCACCTGCATATGTCCGAAGACAGGGCTGCCTGATTTTGCTGTTATAACTATAAGATATATTCCGGATAGATTATGCATAGAATTAAAGTCGCTAAAATATTACACCATCTTCTACCGAAACGTAAGAATATTCAATGAGCATGTTGTGAATAAAATGCTCGATGACTTGGTGAAGGCCTGTAAACCCAAGTGGATGGAGATCGTTGGCGAATTCAACGCCCGCGGCGGAATAAAGACAACGGTGAGTGCAGAATATGCGCGAAATAGACGTAGATAAGATAAAAGATGTCGTAAAGGATCTTTGCCTTAAGGCGAACTTCGAATTACGTAAAGATATATTGCGTGCTATAAAGGCGGGCTTGCAGAAAGAGACGTCCGGACGTGCGCGAAATATTCTTAAATCAATTATAGAGAACGCAAAGCTTGCCAAGAGAAAAAGATTGGCCATATGTCAGGACACAGGCATGGTGGTGGTTTATCTTGCGATCGGACAAAATGTAGCATTGGTAGGAGGAGACTTAAAAAAAGCAATAAACGATGGCGTAAGAGAAGCCTATTACAAAGGATGCCTTCGTAAGTCGGTCGTCGACGACCCGTTACTACGAAAGAATACGAGGACGAATACACCATGTATCATATTTACAGATCTTGTAGAAGGCGATAGGGTTACGATAGAAGTCTCGCCAAAAG
>JAHFGO010000079.1 GCA_023247385.1 Candidatus Omnitrophota bacterium
TCTTAATCTCATTTAGGAAGGCCTCGTTCGTCGGTTCCGCGATAGGAACCGTGCCTGTAATCTCTTTTATCTTCGCTTTAAGGAATTCGACTATCTGCGCCTTATGTACGATGCTTAGGTTAGTATTATTAAGCAATATAAGAACTAGCGGACTCTTACTGCCTTCAATCTTAAGATATTTGCCGTCAGCGAAATTCATCCGATTCAGGAATTTTTTAGACACAATGTAAGATATGGTGTTATCTCCTGTAAGCGAGGCCAAGGCTTTGGCAAGATCATTATATCTATCCATAGTATCTTTTGAGAACGGACCTCTCTTATATTCTGCATGCAGGGCCTCTACTTGCTGGTTCATCACTTTTTGCAAGGTCGAGAATGCTCTATCCCTAAAGTTTATATGTCGACCTGTATTGTTGGTATCCCTTTCTGCAAGGCCTTCTTCTTTATCAATGGCTTGCTCCAGGATGCCGGCGATGATTGTCTCTCTCCCGAATATGAGGTTCATAACATTCTGCTTGAATTCTCTCGTTCTCTTTCTATCCTGCCCTACCTCCTTACCATACCAAGCTATATCATGAGTTGTAACACCATCTTCTACAACATCTTTTTCTACGCCTCTGAAAAGACCGTCTCTTTTGTTCAAAGTCATTTCAGCCATTACAAATCTTGCGGCCTGGATCAATTTTTTCTCGTCTTTGTTAAGTTCGCCTCCTTTTCTTCTGGCCAAGGAAATTGCAAGTCCCGCTAAAGACGTAATATCCTCTTCTCCGTTTGTCAGTAACACGTATTGGTCTTTCTCTTTTTTGAAATGTCTTGTGACCTGCGTATCTATCAGATCCTGCATTGTAGCTACTTTCGCGAGATCGCCCAATACCAGTAAGGAATTGGCGACTTTAATCCCGATATCTCCAAGCATCAGTATCGTCTTCGTGGTATCAGGAAGTTGCGCTTTTTGGACGTGGACGGTCGCTGCCTCTCCGCGTATTGTCTTTAGTATCTGTAGCGTTGTCCAGAGGTCGAAATTATTCTCTGTATAACCCTTGCCCTCAAGCGTCAAGAGATGATCTTTTATGGATATCGTCGAGAAAGGTGTGTATGGGCTGAAGTATAACTCCGACAGGTTCTCGTAATTCATTGAAGTTTCCCAGAATCTTTCGCCTATCAGTTTGGAGAGCTCCCTGATCTGCCCTAGGACTATAGGCGCTTTACCGTGGAATGGATTCTCTTCAGAGCTATTATCATATACATAGGAACGTAATAGTTCGCCTGTCACCTGCACAGCTATCACTTCGTAACAGGTTACTTTCGTTATATCGGGTTTGTTTTCGCCTCCAAACCTGGAGAGGAATGGCAAGATAAGTGTGTTAGCATCGTGACTATTCACAAGCCACCTCTCTATGTGCTCGTGTATCAATTCCTGCGCTACAAATAATGCGACAACATCAGGCATCCCCTTCTGAGGCGTAACGGCTTCGAGGAGATATTTCAATCTTTCGTCAAGATATATGGCGTTATCCTTCTTGGAGTATTCGGCAAGTTGATCCATACCTCTAGCCCAAAAGATACGGGCAGTTTCTAATTTGGTATTGTCTGATAGGTCGCGTAGAATATCCGATAGTTGTCCCTTATTTGCCACATCAATAGCCCTGACAATACCTAACAAATTCTCAAGATGCGTCCTCACATTATTATTCGTTTCGCTCTCCAACTTGAAGACCCTCTCTTCAGTAAATTCCTCCTTGTCTGCCCTCTTTATCTTGCTGGTAGCCTTCTTCAGCTCCGGCGCTGCAAGCGATGATAGTAAGGCAGGCTCGGCTGTAACCCCATCTATATCCAGCATAACCAGTGTAATGGCAGTGCTATGAGCAGGACTGAACGGCTCCATTCCAGATTCCCTCGCCAATCTTATATGAACTTCCGGCCCGACAAGCATTGGATTGCGGTACGCTTTGTTTTTCGTCTTATTATCTGTTAAATTTTCAGCGCGGCATGCCTCGTAGACTTTACCGAGATATACCCCTATAGATATGGCATCTCGTATGCTCAGACCTCTTAATGCCTTGTCTAAACTATTTATCTGCTTCGTCAATTTATTCTTTGCATCCTCATCTGTCTGCGTCGTCCTCTCTAAATCTTTGGTAAGCGCGTTTATCTCAGCTCTAATCGCTGAACGGGCTGATTCTAATCTATTGTGCGTGCTTTCAACTAGTTTGAGGCTCACTTCCGGTGACATCGTCGGATTGATTGCTCTAAGTATTTCGTTTAGCAATGCATCATCTCCCGCAGAGGCATTCCGTATCTCAGCCCAAGTCAGTGTCCTCGATTTTTCGAGGTTCTTTACAATCTCTGTGGCCTTAAGCGTAAGCGGTCGTGCACCAGTCTCGCTTGGAACGGCTGGCATGAATGACACCACACCTCCACTCAGCCACTTTTGGTCATCGAACCATTCCCCGTGTTTTGCTTTTACAACATTTATAGAAACGCTGGCTACCATATATAAGGTAAGTGCTGCCATGCTTAATACGGTTGACACGATCGAAAGGACTGCGATGCCAGGCAGGACTGATGGCGCCATAATCTTCAAGGCCGGTTTCCATCCTTCCTTTTTCTTCAATTCTTCCCTTCTCAAGGTAGGAACGGCGTCTAAAATGCCTCCTATAAGAGTCGCGGCAAAATTGTAAATAAGCATCGATTGGGTTCCAGCTGACATTACTTTTAGTGCAACCGCCTTGTTGAAGCCTGCAAACAGAAATGCAGATATCCCTGAGTTCGCGGCGACTGACGCTATGGTTGGAACTGTTACCCAGCCTATAGCAACGACCGCGGCCAAAGCCACAACGCCTCCGACAATTCCAACGGCAACTTTCTTGCGAGGCGTCATTTTGGAAAACTTCTCTATCATACTGGCTATCAGGCCTGGTTTTTCTCTATCTGCGCGCCTATCCTCTACGCTCTCGTACCATTTTGTGCCGATTACCCATCTCTTTAGTGCCTGCGCCATCTTGACAGTCCCTATAACCGTCCCTCCTATCAAAACCGCTGAAATAGCTGCTTTCGCTATGATAGCCACTCCCACTGCCACAACTGCCGTTCCGCCCAACATCAGCACAGGCACAGCCACTCTTCCTACCTGACCAATTACCGATCTTGCGGTTAAGACATTATATAGAGCGGTTCTAAGGCTTGTTATTCCTATCTCGCGGCTAAATGGCTCGTACATCATCGGGTTCCTTGCCCGCTCTTTAACGAACTTTTCAGTTATGGCCGTTACCGTCTTCGTTTCATCCTTCTCGGTTTCTGCACGTATCACTTTTTGGAGCAGGGCTGTCGCGGAGAGGTGGCCCAGTGCCGCAGGATGATATTGCCTTTCTAAGTTTGCGGCAGTGTCGATAAGCATAATCACTTCGTCGAGGGTGATGTCTGGTGAGACAAGTGTCCTGGCCCGAGAGATAAATTCTGAATGTGCGGCAGATACATTATCTGCTAATTTTTTCAATACACCTTCCGCTGTATCAAGTTCGGCTTTGGCTGTTCTTATACGCGCGTCATCACCGCTTATCTTACCAGCATTGTAAGCGAGGTTCTTCTCCATGTAATCCGCCTTAGCAATCAGATACGGCCGAGAGGCGTCAACCACTCCCATTTCTTTTGCCATCCCCAAGAAACTGCGAATCGAAATTCCAAGCCTTGCTTCTGTTCTCAATAATTGCGTGCGGAATGCCTTCATCATCTTATCGAATTTGACTGTGCCCAGCTGGGCTATGAGTCCATCTCTATTCGACTCGAATTCTCTTACCTGCGAATCCGCAAATCTCCATCTCATCATAGCCCTATTATTGCTCTCTACCACTGCATGGATCGGTCTTTCCCTGACTAACCCGCCGACATAGTTCAATGCTTTGCCTGTAAGCGTTTGAGGAGTTGCCTCAGCCTTCAGCCACCTGGCAGCTTCCAACTGTGCATCGCCTGATTGTATGAGCGAAGCGGCCCTGTTTATGCTTAAATCTAATATTTCACGGCCCGCCGTCCTTGTAAAATCACCCAGCGCAATAAGCCCTATTATTTGTTTATCTATGGGCTTTGCGGCGTCTAAAAGATGTGTTTCTATCAACTCCTTAACAATATCGGCTGTTGTATCAAGGTTTGCACCGGTCGGCTGCGGCACTGCGTTCTCATATTGGCTAAGATAGTTGGATATTGATGTTATAGTTGGGTTATTGGTTTCGTATATTTTACCTATTATCTCTCCCAGCACTATTCTATCTCCGGCATTCTGTTCCAGATGTCCTGATATCCTGATGAGGCTCAATAAGAAAGCCAAGCCATGATAAGTTAATACGCTATCAGCAGTAAGTTTTTCAAATCCTCCTTGAATATTTCTGTTTCTTTCAAACAATGTCGCTTTGTCGCTCTCCGTTAAGTCCTGCATAACTTTAACAACTTTTTTCGACTCATCATCGGTCAACCCTATTTGGTTCTTCAGATAGAATATAACCCCACCCAAAGAGGTTGGCATCTTATAGTCGGAGATTACTTTTGCAGGAAGCGCCCTATCGGCTTTCTTAATTATCTCCATTATCTTTCCAAATACGGTTGCTTCTGAATATCCAGCTTTTTTCAGAGACTCGTGCGCCCTTGACTGTGCAACTTCATCCTGCATCGCCTTCTCTGCCCATTCTACTAACTCTATTTGCTTAGCTTTTATCGCTTCTAATGAAATACCTTCTGGCCGTGATTTTTCCGCTTCTAAACTATCTATCAATTTTTGCCTTTCCTCGCGGTTAAGACGTTTATCAAATACATTAACTATCTTAATGAACTCTCCTCCTTGTGCTCTTTGCCCATCTATATCATCGATCCTACCCATCTGCTGGGAAGTAGTAGTCTCATTGTATAATCCTATAGAAATTATATCCATTGTGCGTTGGTTGCCTGTCATTTTGCCATTCTCTCCTCGCATCTCCCCTTTCAACGCGGATATGTTGCTGCCTACCGAAAGCCCCTGAAACAATATGACCATATTTTCTCTTGAGTTGTCATAGCTGTCGTTATATGAATTCTTACCGCGATACTCATTAGCATTAAACCTTCTATTTACTTCTGCGATAGCATCATCAAGCGTCAAATATTTACCATCAGCCATAGCGGCTGTTGCGCCCTGACCACGTAGAAGCAAATAGACGTTTGCCTCTCCACCTTCTAACCTGACTGCCAATCTGGATAAGAAGGTCCTGCTTGTCGCTGTCACTGTTACGGCATGACCCTGGGCTACTGAAGCCTTGATATCGTCAGCGGCTTGAGTCAGCTCGCCTTCGGTGCCTTTTACAAGTCTGACGTTCATAGGAAGTCGAGGAGCCTCCTTGGTACCCTCAATCTTCTCCCTGAACCCATGCGCTTCTGCCAATGGCTCTACTCCCTTAATCGCCCCTGTTAAACCGCTTAGTCTTCCAGCTCCGAAAGCGTTTATGAGGTCATATGACGATACAGACATAAATGCCCTGTGTATGAAGGCATCTGCTATCTTCTCAAACGACCATCCGTGCTTAACTGCCACGAATACCGCTCGCATATTTTCGCCAAATATCGTATCAGGCATCGGCGTGCCGCTATCCCGATCGACAACGACAGATCGTTCCAACCCACGGATAACCATATATTCAGAATCGCCCATAACGAAGGTGGAGACAGCCTCCTCTACTAACTTCTTGAACATCTCTTCTCTCTCGCCTTTATAACGCCGGAATAGTGGCTTGTCCTGAACCATCTTCCACAGCGCTTTATATAGCACCTCATCCAATGTGAATCTATCTCTTGATGTCCCTGAAACCTCTTTTATTTTATCTTGAGACAATAGTGTATCGGTATTCCAATCTTTTGGATCAACGCCGACAATTTGTCTTAAATGTTCGCCTAAGGCCCGGGCAATCTTAACCCTGTCTTCGACCTTAGCGGCTATCTCGGGAGCTATCTCTCTTAACCTCACATAGAGATCATCGCCGGCGCTCTTTATGAGGTCATTGGCTATCAGTGTATTCTGTATCTCGTCTATAGTGACGTCTACAAATTCTTTTAATTGAAATATATTAGGACTGCCGTCTCGCTTATCTTTCTTTTTCGCCAGCTGCTCCTGCACTTCCCTTGCGGTTCCAATAAACAGAGCACGTCTTCTTTCTTTTATCTTGCCCAGTTCATTGATCGGTTCTCTTTCTGGTTTCCCATCTTTGTCGAACCCTGTTACCCTCTCAGCGATGTGGCGTGTATTGCTTATGGTATAGATGCCGAAGTCTTTATCTTTACCAAATTTTTCGAAAATAACTTTCATTGTATAAGATTTTAGATGCTGGTCGACTATGTCGTCTCTCACAGAATCTACGATAATAACGAGTCTGCAGTCTTTGTCCGAATATTTCTCTTTCGCATACTCTACTGTAACGAGGGCAGACACAAGGTTTGCATCCATCTTCCCACCGCCAACACGTACTATTACTACTGGATTATCTAACCGTTGGCCTTCGAGCCGCTTTTGCCTATACATGGATAGTACATAAGAGGCTGCTATCTGTGCTGGTTGCAGATTAAATGCCTCTTTATTATTAAGACGCTCCCCGCCTACCTTGATACAAGTGTAAAGAACTCTTAGTGCGAGATCTTTATCAAGGCCATTTAGTTGTTCAGGCTGCATATTATTTATAGCGACAATCCTCTTCTTTAACTGTTCTATAACTTTACTCTGGCTTAGCGTGGTACCAACTTCATCCTTTAAAGGAGCATCCTGTGCTTCTTTAACCGTTCTATCTGTAAGCAGCTTTCCTAATTTATCCATCTTTTCTAATGTTAGTTTATCCCCAAATAGCGTCCTCTGAACAGTTTCAGGGTCCATTTCGCCACGGATAGCCCTCATTAAGTTATTATATTTTTTGGAAATGTTTTCTATTAATTTTTTCGCTCTTTCTACGTACGGCATCTTCGTAGCCATCTCATCTTTGCCAGCCGGCATACTCTCTTCCAACACCTCTGCCAACGCTTCTATAGCGCCGAGTATTATATCGTGATCGAACTTGCCGCTGGTCACTTGTGAGGCGTTCAATATAAGGTCTTTTCTTGCTGCAATATTTTCTTTGCCAATTACAACATAGGTCCTCCTTTCATAGTCTTTGCGTAAGCCGCTGAGCTCTATAAGCAGTGAAGAGGCATTATCCCTTTCTGTTTCTAGCGAATTCTTGTCTGCCTGCGCTTTTGTTTCTGCTAATCTACCGTCTATTTGAACTATCTCTGTCTCAAGCCGACCTTCGTAATTGCCGTTTAGGATGTCTTCGTTAGAAATCTGTTCGCTGGGGCGGGATTTATTAATAGTGCCTTCATAATCATTTAAAAATTTATCTTTGTTTGTATTCGCCATTGCAAAGCCATATGGAATATTAGCTGCTCTTGCAAGAGCAACCTTCAAGGCTTCAGTCATTTTCACCTCTCCTAAGCCTTTTAAAGATCCGGGAAGATTACCCGCCCCATTATAAAATTCATTAAGACTTGGCTCTATATTCTCAAACTTGCTGTCCGTGAGTCTATCTTTATAAGCCTCGCCTGATGCGATTATCTTATTAAAGAATAAAGTGAATCCTATACGGTCATACATAAAGCTATCTAAAGTGATACGCTTGCCACATAATCCAATAGCCATTCCGACACCCTTGCGAAGTTCTGCTATAACGGGATCGGCCCCGTCCTTTTCTATAGCGATTCTAACCATTTCAATCTTCAACAATTCTCTAACAGACCCATCGAGCGTTACTCTTTCATTCACAAAAGTAACCCCTCTCCCATCTTTAAACTTATCAAACTTAATGCCATCGACGCTCTGAGTTCTTCCGGCATCTCCATTCAAAAGTGTGTCTATGAATTCTATCTTCTTCGCCGTATCTTTAATGCTATTTAATCTATCCTTTATATAACTAAACCCCTCTTTCGAAGTTCGGCCTGCCTTTACATCTCTTTCAAGGGCTCTGAGGTTAAGCTCGATCTGCGCTTTCTCCGAATATCGCACCAGCGGCATGATAAAGAGAGCGGCCCAAGAGAGTCCCTCTCTTGTTCTGGTAGAGAACCCGATGTGGCCTGTGGATTCCACCTGGCCCGTTCTTAGATTCACCCTTTCGCTCGAGACTAATTCAAGGCCCTTATCTACTAAAGAGACGAAACCCGATATCCACGCGTATTGGTCGAGCGCAAGAAAGGCTCTGGCTGCATTAAATTCAAATTGTCCAATTCTCAGCGTAACCTTGCCCAATGTGGCATTGATGATTCTTATATACCAGGTCCTATCAAGGGTTATCTTCGCCCCCATGGAGAATATGTTGCGTATTGTGGCAACTGACGTTAGCGCCTTCCCCAGAAGGCCTGTCTGTGTAGGTATCTGGCCTGCGCCGATATCTTTTGCTATTTCGAGCGAAC
>JAHFGO010000080.1 GCA_023247385.1 Candidatus Omnitrophota bacterium
ACGCTTCTTGCAGTTTTAGCACAAGCAGCAGATGCGATAAGCGCATCGCGTCCAGGTGCGCGCAGAGAGACGCTAGAGACCTACGTGAAACGTCTTGAGAAACTGGAATCCATCGCAGATTCATTCAAAGGAGTTGCTAAGGCCTATGCGATACAGGCTGGCCGCGAGATACGCGTTATGGTTCAGCCAGATAAGATAACAGACGCGCAGGCCTCTGTGTTGGCGCGGGACATAACTAAGAAGATCGAAGAGGGATTAGAGTATCCGGGGCAGATTAAAGTGACGGTTATTAGAGAGACAAGAGCCATAGAATATGCAAAATAACAAATGTCAAAACTCAAATGAAAAATGCATTAAAGGAGTTCTTATGAATATATTGTTTATAGGCGATATCGTTGGTGAGCCAGGAAGGCAGGCAGTCAGAGAATTAATTCCCAAGATAAAAAAAAGAGAAAAGATAGAATTCATTATAGCTAATGGCGAAAACGTTGCTGGCGGGAGCGGGGTGACTCCGCCATTGGCCGACGAACTTTTTGGATACGGCATTGATGTCATAACTTCAGGCGATCACATCTGGAAGAGAAAAGAGATTCTGGATTATATCGAGTCTAATAAAAGGTTATTACGGCCAGCCAATTATCCTCCACAAGCACCAGGCTTTGGTTCTACAGTAGTCCAGTCTGAATCGGGCATAGACGTGGGCGTTATTAATCTTACCGGAAGAGTTTTCATGCAGGCGGTCGAATGCCCTTTTAGGATAGGAAAAGAAGAAGTGGAAAAACTCAAAAACAGAACAAGAATTATCATTATAGATATGCATGCTGAAGCCACGAGCGAGAAGGTCGCGCTCGGATGGTACCTGGATGGGCTTGTGAGCGCCATAATAGGTACGCATACGCATGTGCAGACTGCCGATGAGAAAATATTGCCGAATGGCACTGCCTTCATATCGGATGCAGGAATGACAGGGCCGTTTGATTCCGTGATCGGCAGAAAGAAAGAACAGATCCTGACGCGATTTATTACACAAATGCCTGCCCGCTTTGAGATGGCAGAGGGCGATATTCAGCTACACGGTGTAGTTTTAGATATCGATGAGAAGACAGGCAAAGCGAATTCGATCAAGCGAATACAGGAGAAGCTGAAACAGTAAAAATTTTAGTCCCGAGATCTTCCCCTCTCGGGGTTGTGCTTCGCGGGAACGCAAAATTTTTCGGCTTAAGCGCAGAGGCGTTTACTTTTGTGGCCGTCTTCCGCTTGCCGCTTGCCGCTTGCCGCTTGCCGCTTGCCGCTTGCCGCTTGCCGCTTGCCGCTTGCTCGGATTAGGCATCCTCGCTCGCTGTCGAAAAATTTTTGATGATAAAGCCTATATCGCCATAATGTATCAAAAATTTTTAGAGTCGCTCCAGGCGGACCACAAAAGTTCCGCCACAACACGAAGCCGAAAAATTTTAAGGATATTAGTAAATAGTTGAATGGCCGACAGGCCGTGGGAGGGTTAGAGCCGTAAAATTTTGCTAACGGCTAACTACCACCCAAACTACCTTAAAGCATAGTTCGGTAAGGGGTAAAGATATACAAGTTAATCAAATAAACCATAAACATCCTTGATAGCAAAATTAGGCTCTAGCCCACCGGCCTGGCGGCCATGGGAAATTCCAGGACCCAAAAAATTTAGAGGTATAGCATATGCCACACAAAATTTTAGAAAAGACAAGGCTTAATTCGGTGATGTGGAAGATAGTTCTTGAAGCTCCTCTCGTCGCCAAAAGTGCAAGGTGTGGACAATTTGTGATTGTGAAGATCGATGAGAAGGGCGAGAGGATTCCGCTCACGATAAATGATTTCGACCTTAAGAAAGGCACTATCACTATCATATTTCAAGAGGTTGGGACGACGACCAAAAGATTTGGGTGTTTAAAAAAAGGTGACTCGGTAAAGGACTTGCTCGGCCCTCTCGGGAGACCCACAGACTTTGGCGAAGCGGGAAAAATCATTTTAATAGCAGGCGGCGTAGGAATAGCTGAGATTTTACCAATAGCGAAATACGCGAAAAATAACGCTAATTTTGTGTTGACGATAATAGGAAGCCGCTCAAAGGAGCTTTTGATTTTAGAGGAAGAATTAAAAAAATATAGTGATAAATTGATTGTGACAACAAATGACGGCTCATACGGCCTTAAAGGACTTGTAATAGAGCCGTTAAGAGATACGCTTGCGAAAGAGCAATTTGATTTATCGTACTGCGTTGGGCCGGATATTATGATGAAGGCTGTGTCCGAAGTCACAAAAGCATGCAACTTAAAGACGTTCGTATCATTGGATGCTAACATGGTCGATGCGACAGGCATGTGCGCAACATGCCGCGTGACGGTCGGCGGCAAAACTAAGTTTGTATGCGTCGATGGCCCGGAATTTGACGGCCATCTCGTTGACTGGGACAGATTTATCAAAAGGCAAAAACGTTTTGTCGATGAAGAAAAGCGCTCTTTAGAATTATTTAAATCACAACATAAAGAATGTATTTACAGGGGCGGAGAAGATGGCTAAGACCAGAATGAGAGAACAAGATCCTTTGGCGAGGATCAGAAATTTCGACGAAGTCGCTTTGGGCCTGACAGAAGAAGAGGCTAAAAATGAGGCTGCGAGATGCCTTGAGTGTAAAAAGGCGGCCTGTGTTGGCGAGTGTCCCATTGAGATAGATATACCTACCTTTATACAATATATTGCGAAGGGCGAATTTGAGAATGCGCTTAATAAGATAAGAGAGAAAAATGCCCTACCAGCTGTCTGTGGACGGGTCTGCCCGCAGGAGGATCAGTGCGAAAAGGCCTGCGTGCTGGTCAAGAAAGAGGGCGCGGTCGGCATCGGCGATTTAGAAAGATTCATCGCGGATTGGGAAATAGCAAATAACTCAAAACTCAAAACTCCCTGGCCTGCCGAGCACAAGAGCCAGGGCAGGCAAAACTCAAAGTTAGAAAAAAGGAAGTTAAAAGAAAAAGTTGCTATAATAGGTTCAGGGCCGGCAGGGATCACTTGTGCTGGAGAGTTGGCGAAATCGGGATATGATGTCACCATTTTTGAATCGCTTCACAAACCAGGCGGTGTTTTAACTTATGGCATTCCGGAATTCAGGCTTCCAAAGCGCATAGTGGATGTGGAGTTAGAGTATGTACAAAGTTTGGGCGTTAAGATAGAAGCCAATTTTCTGGTAGGCAGAACCAAGACGATAGATGATCTAAGGAAGGATGGCTGGAGGGCTTTTTTTATCGCTATCGGTGCAGGGCTGCCATATTTTTTAGGAGTCGAAGGCGAGAACTTAAATGGCGTATATTCGGCAAATGAATTTTTAACACGCACAAACCTCATGAAGTCGTATCTATTTCCTGAATATGACACGCCGATAAAAGTAGGCTCGATAGTCGGAGTTATAGGTGCCGGGAATGTGGCAATGGATTCGGCGCGAAGCGCACTACGATTGGGAGCTAAAAAAGTTTATATAATTTATCGTAGAACTGAATTTGAGATGCCTGCGAGAATAGACGAGATCAAACGGGCCAAAGAGGAAGGGGTCGAATTTGCGTTATTGACGCATCCGGTGAGGTTCTTCGGAGATGAAAACGGATGGGTAAAGGAGACAGAGCTACTCAAGAATGAGTTAGGCGATCCTGATTCCAGCGGCCGAAGACGACCCGTTCCAATAAAGGGTTCCGAATTCAGAATGAAGCTTGATACCGTTGTTTGCGCGATAGGGCAGGGGCCGAATCCGCTCCTTGCGCGAACTCTCACCAATTTAAAATTGGATGAGGATGGCAATATAATCGTAGATAAGAACCACATGACATCGATCGAAGGTGTATTTGCAGGCGGCGATATAGTCACAGGCGCAGCTACTGTAATCGCCGCAATGGGCGCAGGCAAAAAAGCCGCCCAGGCGATCGATAGATATTTGAAAGGATAAAAATTTTTCGTAGATCGAGAGGTCCCCTCTCGGGGTTGTGCTTCGCGGGGGCGTAAAATTTTTCGGCTTAAGCGTAGAGGCGTTTACTTTTGTGGCCGTCTTCCGCTTGCCGCTTGCTCGGATTAGGCATCCTCGCTCGCTGTCGAAAAATTTTTGATGATAAAGCCTATATCGCCATAATGTATCAAAAATTTTTAGAGTCGCTCCAGGCGGACCACAAAAGTTCCGCCACAACACGAAGCCGAAAAATTTTAAGGATATTAGTAAATAGTTGAATGGCCGCCAGGCCGGTGGGAGCGGCAGGATCTGAAAAATTTAGTAGGGTTGATATATGAAGAGCGAGCTAGAAAAAGAGAAGCACATATATACGGTATCGGAGATCGCTAAATATATTCGGGTGATCCTCGAGGACTCATTTCCAGGCATATGGGTGGAAGGCGAGATATCGAATTTCATTCAACATTCATCAGGCCATATCTATTTTTCCATCCGCGATGCGGGCGCCAGCTTAAAATGCGCTTTTTTTCGTCGTGCTAACGAAAAGTTGAAATTCAAGCTTAAAGACGGAATGAAGGTCATATGTTTCGGCTCAATAAGCGTATATGAAGCACGGGGGGATTATCAATTAATTGTTGAAGAGATTGAACCGAAAGGTATAGGTGCTCTTCAGTTACAATTTCAGCAGTTAAAAGAAAAATTGGAGAAAGAGGGACTCTTCGACGAGAGCCACAAGGTTCCGATACCATTCCTGCCGACAAGGATAGGGATAGTCACAAGCCCGACAGGCGCTGCTATACGAGATATATTGAATATAGCGCGCAGGAGATTTTCAAATGTTGAGATAATAATAAACCCCGTAAGGGTGCAGGGCGAGGGCGCTAAGGATGAGATCGCCGGCGCCATAAGACAATTTAATAAATTGAAGAATATAGACGTTATGATAGTTACGCGCGGCGGCGGAAGCTTGGAAGACCTCTGGCCTTTTAATGAAGAGGTTGTAGCAAGGGCTATATATGATTCACATATTCCGGTCATAAGCGCTGTGGGCCACGAGATAGACTATACCATGTCAGATTTCGTTGCAGATTTTAGAGCGCCCACTCCTTCTGCGGCGGCCGAACTTGTAATCCCAAAAAAAGAAGATTTGGTAAACCTTATAAATACTTCGATAGCAAGATTAAAGAATGCCTTGAGCGTAAAAATCGATACCTTGATGCATACGCTTGCCACTTCAAAAGAAAGTTACATCCTCCGACAGCCTTTGAATCTGATCATGCAGTATGAGCAAGAAATAGATGATCTGCGAAAGGACATTGCCATAAGGATAGACCATATAGTCAAGATACGAAGCGAAAACTTTAATCTCGTTACAAGTAAACTCGAGGCATTGAGCCCTCTTGCCATACTGAGGCGCGGCTATAGTATAACTGCCAAGCTTCCGGAGCATGTTATAATAAAGAACAGCGATATCTTGAAGAAGGGCGATGAGGTTGAGACGAAACTCGGAAATGGAAAATTCAGAAGCAGAGTGGAGAAAGTGGAATAGGAAACGATAGCAAATCGGAGGGCATATGGCTGAGATGAAATTTGAGGATGCATTAAAACGATTGGAGAAGATAGTGAAGGATCTTGAAGATGGCAATCTCTCGCTAGATGAATCGCTTGAAAAGTACGAAGAGGGGATAAAACTATCCAAGATGTGCGCAAAAAAATTGGAACTTGCTAAGAAGAAGGTCGAGATTTTATTAAAGTCAGAAGATGGTTCTGTAGAGATCAAGCCTTTTGATGAGAAGACTATTAAATGAGAATGGATTTAAGAAATATAATTGATAGATATCTTGACAAATACCTACCAAGGCAATCAGAAGAGCCCAAGATAATTCATAAAGCAATGCGGTATAGCGTATTTTCCGGAGGCAAAAGGCTGCGTCCCATTCTTGTGATAGAGTCTTCGAGGGCTTGCGGCGGAAGATTAAAAGACGCTCTACCAGTAGCTTGCGCCGTAGAACTGGTTCATACATATTCTTTGATCCATGACGATCTTCCTTCCATGGATAACGATGATTATAGGCGAGGAAAGCTGAGCTGCCACAAGAAGTTCGGCGAGGCAAACGCTATCCTCGTAGGAGATGCGCTTCTGACGCTGGCGTTCAATATAATTTCAAAAAGAGGAGATCCGAAAGTTGCTGTAGGTGCAATAAGCCAATTATCGGAATCAATTGGGACGAAAGGCATGGTCGGAGGCCAGGCCATAGATATAGAATTTAAAAATAGAGACAAAAATAAAAATATTCTACAAAATATAAATCACCTCAAGACCTCAAAGCTTTTTGAAACATCGGCAAAGTTAGGCGGGATAGCGGCAGGCGCCACTAAAAAAGAGCTCAATGCCATTGGCATGTATGGCGCTTCTTTGGGTATGGCATTTCAGATCGTCGATGATATAATCGATGGAGAAGATTATGTAAAGCTCTTTGGAATGGACAAGGCCCGTCGAGATTCGGAAGCCTTGCTCAGAAGAGCAAAAGATGCTTTAAAGATTTTCGGCAAGAAAGCGGAAAGGCTAGAAGAGATAGTGAATGAGGCCTCTTATAGAAAGAATAGATAGTCCAAACGACTTACGTAAGCTCTCGTTGTCAGAGCTTCCGCAACTCGCAGACGAGATCAGAAGCGAGATCCTCACGACCGTCTCAAAGACAGGAGGTCATCTAGCCTCAAGTCTCGGAGCAGTGGAACTGACCATAGCGCTACATTACACATTCGATACGCCTAAAGATATGATTTTATGGGATGTCGGACACCAGGCCTACGCCCACAAGATTCTGACTGGCAGGAGGAAAATTTTTCCTACACTACGGCAGCTTGGTGGCTTGAGCGGTTTTCCCAATAAAGACGAAAGCCCAGAATACGACATATTCACCACAGGGCACAGTTCGACATCAATTTCCACGGCGCTTGGCCTGGCGCTGGCACGCGATCTGAAGAAGCAGAACAATAAAATCATAGTAGTGATAGGGGATGCTGCGCTGGCTGGTGGGATGGCCTTCGAGGCCTTAAACCACGCAGGCCATGCCAAGAAAGATATAATAGTGATACTTAATGACAACGAGCTCTCTATCTCCCAAAGTGTGGGCGCGCTGAGCAGGTACTTAAATAGGATTATAGTGAATCCTGCTTACAATAGGATAAGAAAGGACGTCGAGAAGCTACTGAAACGGATACCGCGGTTCGGATTTCGCGCATACAGGGCCGCAAGGAAATTGGAGGAAGGATTAAAGAACCTTCTCATACCCGGCATGTTATTTGAGGAGATGGGGTTCAGATATTTCGGTCCCATAGATGGTAATAATATCACACAGCTCATAAATACTTTTAAGAATCTTAAAAGTCTGAATGAGCCCATACTGATTCATATGATTACGAAGAAGGGAAAAGGATATAAAAAGGCAGAAGAGGATCCGGCCGCATTCCACGGCACAGGGCCTTTTGATATAACTACAGGAAAAAAGGTTGACTCGAACCAGATAGTGACTTTCACAGATGCATTCAGCGAAAAGATGATAGAGCTCGGCGCAAGAGATCCTCGGGTAGTGGGCATAACAGCCGCTATGCTGGACGGTACCGGATTAAACAAATTCGCTTCGATATTCCCTGAGCGGTTTTTCGATGTCGGCATAGCCGAAGAGCATGCAGTAGGATTCAGCGCAGGCCTCGCGCGCGGCGGCTTTAAGCCGGTCGTTGCAATATATTCCACATTTATGCAAAGAGGATATGATCAGATAATCCATGATGTATGTTTGCAAAATCTTCCGGTTATTTTCTGTCTCGACAGGGCAGGGCTTGTGGGAGAAGACGGCCCAACACATCACGGAGTATTTGATATGGCATACTTACGCAATATTCCAAACCTTACGTTCATGGCTCCCTCTACGCCGGATGAGCTAAAAGAGATGTTGGAGTTTGCTTTAACTCTCAATGGTCCGGTTGCAATACGCTATCCAAAAGGATCAGCGTCTATACCCACAACCTTGCGCACGCCAATCGAAATCGGCACGGCAGAAGTGCTAAGGGCGGGAAAGGACTTAGCTATTTTATCGGTTGGATGCATGGCTCAGATAAGTTTGGAAATAGCCTCTCTATTATCGAAGAAAAAGGTAGACTCCATGGTGGTGAATGCCAGATTTATTAAGCCGATAGATTCGGATCTTTTAGCGAAGATTTGTAGCCAGATAAAGAGGATAGTTACAATAGAGGAAGGTGTCTTAGAGGGCGGGTTCGGAAGCAGCATCTTGGAGTTTATAGAAAAGGCACACTTCACAAGTCTAAAGGTCCGAAGGATAGGGCTTCCAGACAGATTTATAGAACATGGCAGGCGCACTGAGTTATTTTCAAAGTATAACTTGACACCCGACGCACTTTGCGATGTAATTATTAATGAGGTCATGAAATAATATGCCGAAG
>JAHFGO010000008.1 GCA_023247385.1 Candidatus Omnitrophota bacterium
CGGTATGAAGGCCCGAAAGGCGGGCCGGGGATGAGGGAAATGCTGTCTCCTACATCTGCAATCGTTGGAATGGGCCTTGCTGATGATGTCGCATTGATCACAGACGGCAGGTTCTCTGGCGGGACACAAGGGCCGTGCATAGGCCATATTTCTCCTGAAGCCCAAGCAGGAGGGCTTATCGCTATAGTTCAGGAGGCCGATGAGATATCGATAGACATTCCAAACCGAAAACTGGAATTAAAAGTGAGCGATGATGAGATAAAGAATAGGTTTTCTAAATGGAAGGCTCCAGAACCAAAAGAGCAGGAAGGTTATCTGGCGCGTTACGCTAAGATGGTTACACCTGCATCTGAAGGGGCGGTGTTAGAAAGTTAAAAATTTAAAATGAAAAATTCAAAACTAAAATTAAGAATTTAAAATTTTGAACTTTAAATTTCAATTTTACATTTTGATTTTTTAATTTTGCATTAACGAGCAAATTACTTATGAAGTTGACCGGCGCACAGATTTTATTAGAATCGCTTACGAAAGAGGGCGTCCAAGTCATATTCGGATATCCTGGCGGCGCAGTGCTGCCTATTTTCGACAAACTTTACGATGCGCCTGTAAGGTTTATATTGACGCGGCATGAACAAGGTGCAGCGCACGCTGCAGATGGATATGCGAGGGCAACAGGGAAGGTTGGAGTGTGTATTGCCACTTCAGGTCCAGGCGCAACAAACCTTGTCACTGGAATCGCTACAGCATATATGGATTCTATCCCTATAGTTGCGATCACAGGCCAGGTAAAGACATTCCTGATAGGTAACGATGCTTTTCAGGAAGCAGACATCACAGGAATAACCAGGCCTATCACAAAACATAATTATCTTGTTGAGGACATTGAAGATTTGGCAGGAATAATAAAGGAAGCATTTCACATAGCCCGCACTGGAAGGCCAGGGCCGGTACTCATAGATTTGCCGGTTGATATCCAACAACAGGAGATAGAATTTCACTATCCTGAAAAAGTCCAGATGCGCGGCTACAATCCGACATACGAAGGTCATATGGGCCAGATCAAAAAGGCCGCGAAGGCGATTGCGAGTGCGAAGAGGCCGATCCTTTATGTGGGAGGCGGTGTGATAATATCCAATGCGTCGGAGGAGACCAGAGAGCTGGCCATCAAAAATAATATACCGGTCACTATGACGCTTTTGGGATTAGGCGCGTTTCCCCAGGATAATGAACTATCTTTGGGGATGCTCGGTATGCATGGCACTGCTTATGCAAATCACGCTATAATGGAGTCTGACCTTATCATTGCTATCGGCGCGCGGTTTGACGATAGAGTCACTGGGAAGCTTGATGAATTCGCACCGCACGCTAAGATCATACATATCGATATTGATCCTGCCAGCGTTTCGAAGAATGTCGAGGTTGATATACCAATAGTTGGCGATGCCAGAAATGTCGTAAGTAAGCTGAATGAAATTGTGAAGAAACCGGACACCAGCGATTGGTTAAAAAAGATAGACCAGTGGAAAAGGGCATACCCTTTGAAATACAAGGACGACGACAAGGTTCGTCCGCAGTATATCTTGGAAGAGATATATAACGCGACAAAGGGGGAAGCCATAATATGCACCGAGGTAGGTCAGAATCAGATGTGGGCTGCGCAATTTTACAAATTTATGAAACCCAGAACCATAATCTCCTCTGGAGGGCTCGGAACGATGGGGTATGGATTCCCCGCTGCAATAGGCGCCCAGATAGGCAGGCCCGATATGACAGTGTTCGATATAGCTGGAGATGGGTCAATCCAGATGAACATACAAGAACTGGCTACGGCTGTCATCAATAAGCTTCCAGTGAAGGTTGTGATATTGAATAACTGCTATCTTGGAATGGTGAGGCAATGGCAAGAGTTATTTTACAAGAAGCGCTATTCCTATACCTCACTTGGCGGAATATGTCCTGATTTTGTGAAACTCGCTGAAAGCTATGGAGCGGCAGGGATAAGGGTCACGAAAAAAGAAGAGGTGCGGCCTGCTATAGAAAGAGCACTAAAGATAGATAATGTCGTGTTTTTGGATTTTCATGTTGAAAAAGAAGAGAATGTCTTCCCTATGGTTCCGGCAGGCGAGGCGATAAATCGCATGATAGGCGGCATGGCATGAAACTTCGCATAAACCCAACATTGCACTTAGAGAAGTTCCATATGATGGCGCATTGAGGATTCATATGAAGCATACAATATCAGTACTAGTTGAAAACAAATTCGGAGTACTTGCGCGAATATCAGGCCTTTTCAGCGCAAGGGGATTTAATATAAGTTCTCTGGCTGTCGGCGAAACAGAGGATCCAACCGTGTCAAGGATGACGATAGTTGTAGAGGGCGACGAGAGGACGCTTGAGCAGATAAAAAAACAATTAAATAAACTGATTGATGTTATAAAAGTCGTCGATTTTAAAGAGGGAGAATTCATAGACAGAGAACTTATCCTCGTCAAAGTCGCGGTTACGCCTAAGACCAGAAAAGAAATTTTGGAAGCGATAGGCTCATCTAGGGCTATAATAGAGAACGCCGGAGCGAAGTCTATAAGCGTAGAAGCTACAGGAGACCAGACAAAGATCAAAGCGCTTTTAGAGCTTCTAAGGCCATTCGGCATACTTGAGGTTGTAAGAACCGGCAGAGTTGCAATGGGCACAGAAGAAAAACCTTTAGTGATAGAAGGCAAACCGGAAGTAAATGAATAGGAGGAGAAATGTTGAAAATTTATTATGATAATGATGCGGACTTAAATATTTTAAAAGGCAAAAAGATAGCGGTAATAGGATACGGAATACAGGGCCGCGGTCAAAGCCTTAATTTGCGGGATTCCGGACTCGACGTTGTAGTGAGCGAGCTTGAAGGGACGCCAAACTTTGAGCAGGCTAAGAAAGACGGATTCAATCCTATCCCCGCCAAAGAGGCATCGAGGCTAGCAGATATAGTTCAGATCCTGACACAGGACCACATTCAGGCAAAACTTTATAAAGAAGACATAGCGCAAAATATGACAAAAGGCAAAGCCCTACTTTTTTCTCATGGGTTCAATATAAGATTTAAACAGATTAAGCCTTCAAAGAAGATAGATGTGATCATGGTGGCGCCCAAGGGGCCGGGCGCGCTGGTACGTCGCATGTATGAGGAGGGCAAGGGCGTGCCATGTTTAGTTGCTGTACATCAGGATGCTACCGGCAATGCGCTGAAAGTGGCGCTATCCTTTGCGAAAGGCATAGGTGGGACAAGGGCAGGGGTTATTGAGACCACTTTCGATGAGGAGACAGAGACAGATTTATTCGGCGAACAAGCAGTCCTCTGCGGCGGAGTGACGGAGCTGATCAAGGCCGGGTTTGATACGCTTGTAGAAGCCGGCTATCAGTCAGAGATAGCATATTTTGAAGTGCTGCATGAGTTAAAACTCATCACCGACCTTATTCAGGAGACAGGTATAGGTGGAATGAGGCGCAGGGTTTCTAATACAGCATGTTATGGAGATATAACAAGAGGGAAGAGAATAGTAACCCAGAGAACGCGTAAAGAGATGAAGAAACTATTAAAAGAAATAAAAAGTGGAAAATTTGCCAGAGAGTGGATTAAAGAAAACGAGATGGGCAGACCTAATTTTAATGCGATTTTAAAAAAGGAGGATGAGCACCCCATTGAGAAGGTTGGGCTCTCTTTAAGAAAGATGATGCCATGGATGAAATAAATTCAAAATTCAAAAATCAAAATGTAAAATTTAAATGTAAAAGTTTAAATTTTTAATTTCAATTTTGAATTTCTCACTTTTAATTTTGAATTAAGCTTATGGACAAGATTATTATATTCGATACGACGCTGCGGGATGGAGAACAATCGCCCGGAGCCAGCTTAAACATCAATGAGAAGCTCGAGATAGCAAAACAGCTTGCTGTCCTGGGCGTTGACGTTATAGAGGCCGGCTTTCCAGTTTCAAGCCCTGGTGACTTCGAAGCCGTAAAGATAGTGGCCAAGAGTGTCAAAGGGCCTATTGTATGTGGGTTGGCCAGATCTCTTGAGAAGGACATAGATTATGCTTACAATGCGGTAAAGCATTCCGGCCGCCCCCGCATACACGTATTCCTGGCAACATCTAAAATACATATGAAGTATAAATTAAAAAAAGCAGAAGATGAAATTTTGAAGCTTGCAGTTGCGGCGGTAAAATACGCTAAAACCAAATGCAGCGACATAGAGTTTTCTCCTGAGGACGCATCACGCACCGAACATACTTTCTTACATAGGGTTGTTGAGGCCGTGATAGGTGCAGGGGCTACGACAGTAAATATCCCGGATACCGTTGGATATGCAACGCCGTTCGAGTTCGGCGAGCTGATCAAGGCCATAAAAAACAATGTGCCTAATATAGATAGGTGTGTGATAAGCGTTCACTGCCACAACGATCTTGGGCTTGCTGTTTCAAACAGCCTGGCCGCTGTGCTGAATGGCGCAAGACAGGTTGAGTGTACTATAAATGGTCTGGGAGAGCGCGCCGGCAATGCTTCTTTGGAAGAGATAGTGATGGGGGTCAGGACGAGAAACGATATCTTTAAGGCACTGTATACAGGCGTTAACACGAAAGAACTTTATAAGACAAGCCGCCTTGTATCAAAACTTACCGGCATGCCTGTCCAGCCCAACAAGGCAATAGTTGGCTCTAATGCTTTTGCCCACGAGTCAGGCATTCATCAGGATGGCGTTTTAAAAGAGCGCATCACTTATGAGATAATAAAACCCGATGATGTGGGTTTCGAAGAGACCAAGATTGTATTAGGAAAACATTCGGGAAGACACGCATTCTTGGAGCGCATCAAGAGATTGGGGCTGGATCTGAAGAAAGATCAGATAGAGGAAGCCTTCGATCGCTTCAAGAAGTTAGCAGACAAGAAGAAAGAGGTATTTGATGAGGACCTCGAGACTATCGTAGATGAGGAGATAAGCAAGATCCCGGAGAAATTCCATCTTTTACATTTCTATATTGCATCAGGCGACCAGGTCAAGCCGACTGCAAGCATAAAATTAAAAAGCCGCAATAAGATTCTGGAGGCCAGCTCCAGTGGAGACGGCCCTGTCGACGCTTGCTATAAGGCCGTTGATAAAATTACAGGAAGAACCGGCAGTCTCTTGGACTATCAGATCAGATCCGTGACCAGCGGCAAGGACGCCCTGGGTGAAGTCTCTGTAAAGGTGAAATCCAAGGGCAGGATAGTTTCAGGACGGGGCGCGAGCACAGATATTATTGAGGCGAGCATCAAAGCCTATGTCAATGCTGTGAATAAGCTTGTTTATAAGAAATAAATTTTTCAATTAAAGATTACAGCGATTTAAAAATAGATTCCAGAGATTTAAAAAAATCACTGTAATCTTTTTTGTCATCACTGGAATCATAATTTATGGCTAAAAAACTATACGGCATAATAGGGCATCCGGTAGGACACTCGCTTTCGCCTGCGATGCAGAACGCTGCGTTTAAAGCATGCAGCATCGACTCAAGATACGAGCTATACGATGTAGAACCGGCTGCGCTTGAAGAGTTCTTGGGCAATTTGCACAACAATCGAATCTCCGGATTGAATGTAACCATCCCGCATAAGATAAAGGCAAAAGAATATTTGGAGCATAAAGGGACTCTTGATGAAAACGCCAAGCGGCTCGGAGCAGTCAATACTATTAAGGTTAGTGAAGACGGCTTTCGTGGTTTCAATACAGATGGGCCTGGATTTTACAGGTCTTTGATAGAAGATTTGAACTTTGAGCCTGAGGGTAAAAATATATTTGTATTTGGTTCAGGCGGCGCTGCAAGGGCGATTGTGATGTATTTAGGAAACGGACCTCAGAGGATATCGGTATACGATATTGATAAAAAAAAGATAGAAGATCTAAAAACCCATTATAAAAAATATTATGATGAAGATAGATTAGTGATTGTATGTAAAGACGAGGTCGAAGAGACATTGGCAAAAAGCAGCCTACTGGTAAATGCTACCCCTATAGGGATGAAAAGAGATGATCCGTCTCCAGTAGATAAAAATATGCTGCATGCGGGGTTACATGTTTATGACTTAGTCTATAATCGCCTGACTACCCAGCTTGTGAAAGAAGCCAGCGCGAGAAAAGCGTACGCAGTTACCGGCCTTGGCATGCTCCTTCATCAGGGCGCTATTGCATTCGAAATATGGACTGGCGAAAAGGCGCCGATCGACGTGATGAGAAAAGCGCTAAAGGAAGCGATTAAGCGATTGGGTGATTAAGCAATTGGGAAATAAATTATGATAGAAGGTGCAATAGTATTTTTGCTCGGGTCGATAATCGGAAGCTTTTTAAACGTATGCATATATAGACTTCCAAAGGGTGAATCGATCATATCGCCGCCATCGCATTGTCCAAATTGCAAGAAAAATATTCCATGGCATGACAATATCCCAATCTTAAGCTATCTTGTATTGCAAGGAAAGTGCAGATTCTGTGATGTTAAAATCAATTTTAGGTATTTTCTAATTGAGGTCTTAACGGCACTGCTCATGCTGTCGCTTTTTATCGCATTCGGACTGACTTCAAAATTTATTGCATATTCTATTCTCACATGCGGACTTATCGTCGCAACTTTTGTTGACTTCGAAATTCAGGAGATACCCGATCAAGTTTCAATTGGCGGGCTGGTTATCGGGCTAGCGCTATCCTATACAAACCCATCCATCTTTGATGAATACGTAAGGCTACACGGCCTTTTGAATTCGTTCCTTGGAGCGCTGGCAGGAGGTGCGAGCATATACCTTATTGGATTTTTATGGAAGCTTGCATTTAAAAAGGAAGCGATGGGCGGAGGGGATGTTAAGTTGATGGCTATGATAGGGTCCTTTTTAGGTTGGAAATTGGTCGTATTTGTTTTTTTTGCAGCGCCGCTATTCGGCGCTATCGTTGGTATAATTCTAAAAATAAAGGATGGCCGCAATATTATTCCATACGGACCGTATCTTTCACTCGCGGCCTTAATTGCGATATTTTTTGGTGAAAAGATTATTGGACTATTGTTATATGGAATTTACTGATGTAGTCCCTCGTCCCGAGCGAGTGTTGATTATTTGATATCGCGAGGGACTCGGGACAAATTTTGCGAAGCAAAATTTGGAGGTTTCTATGCTCAGATACTTAACAAGCGGTGAATCTCATGGAAAATGCATGCTCACGATATTGGATGGCATGCCTGCAGGGTTGTTTGTCGATAAATCTATAATCGATATAGAGCTTGCCAGGCGCATGACAGGGCATGGCCGAGGCAAGAGGATGAAGATAGAATCGGATAGGATCAAAATTCTATCAGGCCTAAGAAAATCAAAGACCATCGGAAGTCCTATTGCGATGATGATAAATAACATAGACCAGTCTATAGATGAACTGCCAGTCGTCTTAGAGCCGAGACCAGGCCATGCGGACTTAAGCGGCGCCTTGAAATACGATTTCAGAGATATTAGAAATGTTTTGGAGCGCGCAAGCGCACGGGAGACGGTATCGCGTGTTAGCATCGGCGCAATAGCCAAAATCCTATTGGCCGAATTTGGTATAAAAATTGTAAGCTATATTACTGTGATAGGCAATATAGAGGCAAGGGTGGCAGACCTAGATATCAGTCAGATTGCCAAGATAACAGAAAAATCGCCTGTGAGATGCGCTGACCCGGGTGCTTCCAGCCTAATGTGTAAAGAGATAGATAAGGCTGAAGAGGCAGGGGATACGTTGGGCGGCATCTTTGAGGTTATGGTTCATGGTGTACCTCCCGGCCTTGGCAGCTATACGCAATGGGATAAGCGTATAGACGGTAAATTGGCAAAAGCGATCATGTCGATCCATGCGGTTAAGGGCGTAAGTTTTGGTATAGGATTTGAAGCCGCAAGGAGAAGGGGTTCCGCGGTCCATGACGAGATTTTCTACACAAAATCGAAAGGATTTTTTCGTAAGGCCAACAATGCAGGCGGCATCGAAGGCGGGATGACCAACGGTGAAAATATTGTAATACAGGCTGTGATGAAGCCAATATCGACTTTAAGAAAGCCTCTTGCGAGCGTGAATATAAAGACGAAAGAGAAGATTCTTGCTACAGTAGAGCGCTCGGATGTTTGCGCAGTTCCAGCAGCAGGCGTCATAGGAGAGGCTGCTGCTGCGATAGAGATCGCAAATGCTATGATTGAAAAATTTGGAGGGGACTCTGTGAAGGAGATGCGTCGCAACTACGAAGGATATATGGAACAAATTAAGAAGTTCTGAGATAGTCAAATATGCGTAATATAATACTCATAGGATTCATGGGGACAGGCAAAACAACGATCGCGACCGCATTAGCGAATAGATTAAAGATGCGCTATATATCAACCGATGATTTGATAGAGAAGAAAGAGAAGAGCACCATAAATGAAATATTCACCAAAAAGGGGGAAGAATATTTTCGCGATGCGGAGAGCGATGCAATACGAGAAGCAGCCCAGATGGAGAATGTCATTATCGATGCTGGAGGCGGTGCTGTCATCCGAGAAGAGAATATGACGAATTTCAAGTCAAACGGCATCATAGTATGTCTTACAGCGGATGAAGAGACCATAATGCAGCGCACCAAAAAATATAAACATAGACCCCTGCTCAATGTTGAAGACCCCAAGAGGAAGATACGAGAGCTTTTAGCAAAGCGCGCCCCATTCTATGCGAAAGCAGATTACTGTATCGACACAGGAAAGTTTACAGCCAGGCAAGTGGTGAATAAGATAATTGAGATTGTCGAAGCTGCTGATAAATCGGATAAGGAGATAGCTCAATGAGTCGCAAGGCAAGGATATGGATAGGCGGGACACTGTTTTTGGTCATTGTGCTTAACTATGCAATAATAGGAATGCCCTTGGTCAGAAAGGATGCTTCCATCCGAGACAAGGCCAATACGATATTGATAAGGCAGGTCAAGTCAGGCGATATGTTCAAAAGCTCGGATGAGGAATATGTGCTTGAATTATTCCGAAAAGAGAGATCCGCTATCGCAAAAAAAATTCTGATTCTAAACTGTGTTTCGATAAGCTTCGCAATCATTGTCATGAGCTGGACGATATTTGGGCTCTTGCATAGAAAATAGGGACACCAGCTATTTTACTGAAAGTGGAATATGATCCGAAAGATTACGATTGACGACAAAGAGTATCCGAAGAATTTGCGCAATATTTATAATCCACCGAAGGTCTTATATGTCAATGGAACGCTTCTAGAGCAGGATGAGATGGCCGTTGCTCTCGTCGGATCAAGACGGGCTTCGATGTACGGATTGGAGATGTGCGAGAAGTTGGCCTATGAGCTCGCAATACGAGGAGTGACAGTAGTTAGCGGAATGGCCCGCGGGATAGACTCCGCAGCCCACAAGGGTGCACTCAAAGCAAAAGGCAGAACCATTGCAGTGCTTGGCAGCGGTCATGATAATATTTATCCGCCTGAGAATAAGAAACTATATCATGAAATAGTCAAAATAGGTGCAGTTATAACCGAATTTGAGAGCGATGTGCCACCTTTACCTGAGAATTTTCCTCAGCGCAATCGTATCATAAGCGGCCTTTCTTTAGGCGTAGTGGTTGTCGAAGCAGCCAAGAATTCAGGCGCGCTTATCACAGCCAATTTTGCGGCTGAACAGGGCAGGACCGTTTTTGCTGTCCCTGGCAAGATATCTTCAATTACGAGCGCAGGCACGAATGAACTCATAAAAGACGGAGCGAGACTAGTCCAGTCTGTAGATGATATTCTGGATGAGCTTTCCTTATCTGAAATCGAACCTGCCGTCGGCGAGAAAAAAGATGAGATCGAAGAGCGGATAGCCAAAAAGACGAAAGCATACATTTACAATTCGCTCACTGATGACGAGAGGAAAATATACAAGGCTTTATCCGAAGAACCAACATATATAGACGAGGTTTTAGATAAAAGCGGACTTAGTCCTACAAAGGCGTCAAAGGCCATATTGAATTTAGAATTGAAGAGTTTGATTCAAGAACTCCCAGGTAAACAATTTATGAGGAAAGAGAGATGAATTTTCCGATAAGAAAGTTTAGGATAGAAAATTCATGACGAAAAATCTTGTAATTGTCGAATCACCAGCAAAGGCAAAGACGATAAACAAATTCTTAGGTAAGAATTTCGTGGTTGCGGCGAGCATGGGCCATATCATAGACCTGCCGAAAAGTAAACTCGGAGTCGATGTCGAAAATGATTTCAGGCCAGAGTATGTGGTGATGGCGGATAGGAAGAAATACCTCACGGCCTTAAAGAAGGAAGCCAAAGGCAAACAGGCCATATATCTAGCGGCAGACCCAGACAGGGAGGGCGAGGCGATAAGCTGGCATATAGGAAATGTTTTGTGCGGTGAGGCGAAAAAGTGTTATCGCGTATCATTCGATGAAATAACGAAGGACGCTGTCCTGGAAGCGTTTAAGCATCCGAGAAATATCGATATGAATCTTGTAAATGCCCAGCAGGCAAGACGTATATTAGATAGAATCGTGGGTTATACTTTGAGCCCGCTATTATGGAAGAAGGTCTCGAGGGGCTTGAGCGCCGGCAGGGTGCAGTCAGTCGCACTGCGTCTTATCGTGGAGCGTGAAGAGCAGATAAAGCGTTTTACCCCCCAGGAATACTGGGATATCGAAGCAGATTTAAAACGAAAAGCAGATTCGCCGAAAGATAAATTCCGCGCCAAGCTGGAAAAATACAGAGATAAAAAGATAGAGATAAAAAATAAGGGTGAGGCCGAGAGGGTTACTGGCATATTAAAAAAAGAGAACTATATTGTAGGCGACATAAAAGAGTCGAAGAAGAGGAAGGCTCCATATCCGCCGTTCACCACCAGTAAACTACAGCAAGAGGCGTTCAATAAACTAAGGTTTTCCGGGGCACGGACCATGCACATAGCCCAGACACTTTATGAAGGAGCCGAGATAGGTAAGGTTGGTAGCGTGGGCCTCATCACATATATGCGCACAGATTCAGTAAGGATTTCGAAAGATGCACAAGCCGAAGCCAAGAAATATATATTGGAGAAGTTCGGCAAGCGGTACTATCCTGAAATTCCAAATTTCTATAAATCCAAAAGAGGAGCTCAAGAAGCTCACGAGGCAATCCGTCCAACTCTTCCGTTAAGAGAGCCTAATTCCATAAAAAATTCTCTTACGCCAGACCAGTTCAAGCTCTATCAGCTCATATGGAATCGCTTCGTTGCAAGCCAGATGAGCGCTGCCTTATATTCACAGACAACGGTTGATATAAAAGCGGGCGAATATCTTTTTAGAACATCCGCCACAAATCTTATCTTCGACGGCTACACTGCCGTATATGAAGCTGATAAAGAAAAAGAGGAAGAAGGGCTTAAGGCTAAGCTGCCTTCCCTATCAGTTGGTCTGCCGCTCGATCTTTTGGAATTGGTACCGAGCCAGCACTTCACAAAGCCGCCTCCAAGGTATTCTGACGCTTCGCTGGTAAAAGCCCTGGAGGAGCTCGGCATAGGCAGGCCCTCCACTTATGCGCCGATAATTCAAACTATCACCGCAAGGGATTATGTCGGAAGGGAATCCGGATATTTTCATCCGACGGAACTGGGTGTGATAGTTACGGGACTTCTCATGAAACATTTTCCAAAAGTGCTTGATGTGGAATTTACGGCAAGGATGGAGGATGAGCTTGATGGCATTGAGGAGGGCGAAGCCGATTGGCTTATAGTATTGAAGAGCTTTTATTCACCATTCATCCACTCGGTCGAAGAGGCGAAGATTGCTATGAGGGACGTGAAGAAAGAAATCTCCGCCACTAACGAAACCTGTAATCTTTGCGGGAAGCCCATGGTGATAAAATGGGGGCGTCGCGGAAAGTTCTTGAGTTGCTCCGATTATCCACGGTGCAAGAATGCGAAATCTATTACCACTGGTATAACATGTCCCAATGGATGCGGAGGCGAGCTTGTCCAGCGCCGTTCGAAGAGAGGACCCTTTTTCGGTTGCACAAACTATCCCAAATGCACATACACTTCCAGGAAGCTGCCGAACCCATTCGACTCCGCTCAGGGTTCGTCCCGAGCTTTGTCAAGGGACGAAAAGGAAAATGTGGGTTAATGCAAAGATACATAGATAAATTTATAAATTATTTAAAAGTAGAGAAGAACGCCTCACGCCACACCATAACCAATTACAGCATTGACCTCAAATTCTTCGGCATGTTTTTAGGCGAGAATGATATATCAGGAGTGGACCACCTGGTTTTGAGAAGATTCCTCGCAGAGCTGCGCTCAAAGAATTATTCTAAGAGAACCATAGCCAGAAAGCTTGCAAGCCTAAGGAGCTTCTTTAGATTCCTATATAGAGAAGGATATATGAAGACCAATCCCATAACCGCCATCCAGACCCCTAAGCTTGATAAGAAATTACCGGTCTTTCTAGATGTGAACAATGTTATAAAACTGATTCAATCTCCCACGGATGATGGCGTAGCAGGCTTAAGAGATAGAGCTATTTTAGAAACTCTTTATTCTGCAGGAATAAGAGTCAGCGAACTTGTTGGTTTAGATATAAATGATATAGATTTTATAAGCGGGGTGATTAAAGTCCTTGGGAAAGGTTCGAGACAGAGAGTCGTTCCTATAGGAGAACCTGCGCTGGCTGCCATACGAAAATATATCGGCAAACTGAACGAATGGAGGGCGAAGAACAAAGATGCTGTGTTTTTGAATAAGTCAGGCAGGCGGCTTACCGACAGGAGCATAAGGCGCATAATAAACAAATACATTCGTATCTGCGGTATCGCTGAGCACATATCTCCACATAGCTTGCGCCATTCATTCGCAACCCACCTCCTGGACAGGGGCGCGGACTTAAGAAGCGTCCAGGAACTTTTGGGCCACATGAACCTTTCGACGACGCAAATTTATACGCACGTGACGATGGAAAGGCTGAAATCGGTATATGACAAAGCGCATCCAAGAGCATAATTTTTCGGCTTTAAGCGTAGAGGCGTTTACTTTTGTAGCCGCCTTCCGCTTGCTGCAAATTGGCATTAGGCATGCCAATTTGCTGTGGAAAAATTTTGATGGCCGTCCAACCTGCCGATAATGATTACATTGTGCAGTTTGTCCGGCCTTTCTGTATCGCCATAATGTATCAAAATTTTTAACAGTCGCTCTAGGCGGCACACAAAAGTTCCGCCATCAACAAGAAGCCGAAAAATTTTGTGCTCACATAACTAGAGTTTTAGGTTTATGCCAGTTGAAGGACGGATAGGTGAGCGAAAAGCTCACCCTATCCGTCCAAAGAGAGTGTCGCTGAGAAATTTTATGGGTGACGCGACCGAGCCTTTTGGAGAATAGGCGAGCGGGGAAGACTTGCGGCTATAGACTCGTGTTTTAGCCAGCAGCTATAATTAAAGCTATTAGAGATAATGGTGGATGAGCACTGGCTCCCGCGAGCCTTATAAACAAAAGGCGAGGAAGCGGCAGGACCCATAAAATTTATTTAACACGGCAAGATTCGCTGAAAGGTTGCCCGAGGCAGGGAGCGAAAAATTTCAGAAGAGAGATCATGCTATATGATATAGCGTTTCTTATATTTTCTCTGTTCTATCTGCCAACGCTTATATTTAAAGGGAAGCTGCACAGAGATTTTCTCGAAAGATTTGGAGTCTATGATAAAAATAAGAAAACGCTACTAAATTCTGCGAAAGGCACGATATGGATTCAGGCAGTGAGCGTTGGAGAGGTGGCTCTTTGTAGTAGTCTCATACCTTTATTAAAAGAAAAATTTCCAGACGGTGGCATAGTCCTGTCAACAATAACCAAGACAGGAAGTGAGCTGGCTAAAAAGATATTCCTTGGCGACGCTATCATAATATATTTCCCGTTAGATTTTAGATTTATCGTTAAAAGGGTTGTCGCTTTGATAAGGCCGAAGATATATGTTATGGTCGAAACGGAAATCTGGCCGAATCTTTTGAAAGAAATTCGTCAAAGAGATATAGCGTCTATATTGATAAATGGCAGAATATCAGATAAATCATTTGTTAAATATAAATTTGTTAGGCCGTATTTAAAGAATATATTGACCAAGATAAATAGCTTTTGTATGCAGTCGGATCTGGACGCGAAGAGGATACTCGAACTGGGTGCGCCGGAAGACAGAGTAAGAATTACCGGCAATATGAAATTTGACGCTGATATTAAAGTGGATTTTGAGGCAACGCAAAGGATGCGTCAAAGATTGCTTCTAAATATAGACGATCAGCTTCTCGTTGCGGGCAGCACTCACAGAGGTGAAGAAAGGGCGATAATCAAAGCATTCAAAGAATTGACGCAGGAGTTCCCTCACCTTAAATTATTAATAGCTCCAAGGCATATCGATAGAGCCGGCGAGGTCAAGGCATTGGTGAAACAGTACACTCAAGGCCAAAAAACGATTGTGCTGGACACAATTGGGCAGCTAATTAATGCCTATGCGATTGCCACTATAGTTTTTGTCGGTGGTAGCCTTGTAAAACATGGCGGGCAAAATCCAATAGAGCCAGCAGCCTTTGAAAAGCCCATTATTTTTGGGCCGAATATGTTTAATTTTAAAGATATAGCGCGCCTATTTGTAGAGAACAGGGCGGCAATCCAAATTTCAGACGGCGAAGAGTTATTAGAAAAAATAACCATTCTCTTAAAAGACGAAAGTCAACGCATAACATTAGGTAAGAATGCGAAGAAAGTTGTATTGGAAAAGCGCGGCGCTGCCGAGAGAAACTTGAACGCAATAGTGGAACTTGTTGAAGCATGAAAAATTTCATATATTCTTTAATGACGGATAAACGAAATGGCATGATTTATACTGTCTTAAAATTTATATTGTATTTATCGTCGCTTGCGTATGGCCTGATAATATTCTTTAGAGGCCTTTTTTATAAATTCGGTGTATTCAAGACCAGCAGGGTTCCTATCAAAATAATAAGCGTCGGGAACCTTACATTAGGCGGGACAGGTAAGACGCCCTTTGTGATAAGGTTGGCTAATATATTAGAAAAAAACGTAGGAAAAGAGGCCTGCGTATTGATTCGCGGTTATGGGTGGGATGAACAGGCTATGCTTAAGAAAAATTTAAAAGATATACCGGTGCTCGTAAATGAAGACAGGGTGAAATCAGCCCGCAGGGCGATAAAGCTTTACGGTAGCCAGGCAGCCATTCTTGATGACGGATTTCAGCATTGGGAGCTCGAGAGAGATCTCGATATAGTATTAATAGATTCAAGATCCCCTTTTGGGAACGGCCATCTTTTTCCTCGGGGTATATTGAGGGAGCCGAAAAATGCCATACGAAGGGCAGGGGTAGTTGTATTTACAAAAGTCAATAAAAAGATGTGCGATCTGGATAAGCTAAGGAGCGAGCTAAAAAGTATCAATGAAAAGATCGTCTTTTTAGAGTCCATTCATAAGCCTAAATATCTTTACGATGGTAAGGCGAGAAAAGAGCTCGATCTTTCTTTTGTCAGGAGCAAGAGAGCCATACTCGTTTCGAGCATAGGCGATCCTGCGTATTTTGAGGAGACTGTAAAGGATCTGGGCGCAAACGTCATAGAGCATATAGCATTCAGCGACCATCACAACTACAGAGAATTTGACATCTTGCGCATAATGAAAAGATGCGATGAGAGGAAGTTCGATCTGCTGATTACAACAGAGAAGGATACGGTTAAGCTTAACCGTATGAGTATGTCCTTTGGCAGTTATGCCGTGGTGACATTGGCTGTCGAGATAGAGATTACAACAGGTGAGGGAATTTTAATTGATAGATTACATAGCTTATATAATAGTTAGATTGCTAAATGAAATATTGAGATTTGTTCCGATCAGCATCTCTCTATGGATAGGTCGAAGGCTTGGCAGCATTGCCTTCTTCTTCAACAAAAAGAGGCGGCTTATTGCTTATGCAAACCTCAAGGCGGCGTTCGCCAAAGAGAAACGCCCGGCGGATCTAAAATCGATCACGAAAAAGGTCTATCAAAATCTGGTGCAGACATTCATGGAGGTACTGAATCTGACGAAAGTAAACCGTAAGTATGTGGATAGCTATGTTGAAGTTGTGAACATGGAGCGCATTCGCAATGCTTCAAGCTCAGGTAGAGGCACTATCCTCCTCACCGGCCACTTCGGCAACTGGGAGCTGTCAAGCCTGGTCAGTTCTGTGGAGGGTTATCCGATACTAGTTCTAGCAAGAGAGCAGAAGATGAAGCGTTTGAATGAACTTTTGAATCGCCTGCGGGAATCCAACGGATGCAAGGTGATTAGGAAAGGGATATCGACCAAGAATATATTGAAGGCGCTTTATGAAAAAAATATAGTAGGCATACTTTCTGACCAGGATGCGGGCAAAGCAGGTGTATTTGTAGATTTTTTTGGCAGGCCTACATCAAGCCATTCAGGACCCATGGAGATGGCTAAGAGGACGAATTCCATCATCCTTCCAAATTTTATAGTCAGGACCAAAGGCCCGCACCATAAATTATTTTTGGAAGAGTATATCGATTTTAGAAATTCACGGCCGGCTGATGATATAAAGGATAATCTGCAGAAGTTCATGAAATTATTAGAATCCTATGTACGAAGATATCCAGACCAATGGTTATGGCTGCACAAAAGATGGAAATCTACGCCAACACGGGCAATACTAGTTCTAAATGATGGCAAGATAGGCCATCTCAATCAGTCATTAGCGGTAGCGCGCCAGATACAAAAGGCACGCTCTACGCAGGGTTATAATATAGACGATACAAAGATCATATTAGTGGATGTTAAATTTAAGAATAAGTTTTCGAGGATGCTCCTTTCTTTTGTCTCGGCTTTCGCAACATGGCGATGTCATGGCTGTATGAGGTGTATGAAATTTTGTTTGGAGAAAACCAGTTATGAAAATTTAATGAAGTCTTATTCGGAATTTGTAATCTCTTGCGGCTCAAGCCTGGCTGGCGTGAATATCTTCGTGTCGAAAGAGAATAATGCGAAGAATATAGTTGTTATGAAGCCTGATATCGCAATGGCCTCAAAAAAGTTCAGCCTGCTCATAATTCCAAAACATGATAACCCTCCCAAAGCTAAGAATATTGTTGAAACGCAAGTCTCCCCGAATGTTATAGATGAGGAGATGCTGAAAAAGGACGGCGAGAGTTTGAAGAGGCGCATCCAGATTAGAGAGAGGGGTGCGATAGGGCTATTGATGGGAGGAGACAACCCAGAATTTATTTTGACAACAGATATTGTAAATTCGATTATTGATAGCCTGTCTAAATTCTGCACAAGATCCGATATAGATCTCCTCGTCACAACTTCCAGGCGAACGCCTCCTGAAGCGGAAGGCATTTTAAAGGATAGGTTAAAAAATATCCCGCAGTGTAAACTGCTTGTTGTTGCAAATGAGATGAATTTGGACGAGGCTGTGGGCGGCATATTGAGTTTGAGCAAAGTTGTAGTTGTGTCAGGAGAGTCTATCTCGATGGTCTCAGAGGCTATAAGCTCAGGAAAGAAAGTGATAGTCTTCTCATTAAAAAAGAAAAAAGATGCGTCAACGAAGCACGAGATCGCTTTGGAAGATTTGAAAAAGGAAGGTTATATAACGATCTCCAAGCCGAATGATTTAGCAGCTGCTATAGAAAGAGCTTGGAATGATAAAAGGCCAGACAAGGCTCTCAGCGACAAGAATAATATTTTTGAAGCAGTTCGTCGGCTGATATAGTTTTGTGATCCCGAGAAGTCCCCTCTCGGGGTTGTGCTTCGCGGGAACGGCCGATTTTCCCCAGCGAGGAAAATCGGCCTCGGAAAAATCGCTCGCTCTTTTTGGCATACATGTTATTTGTAGGTCACCTTTAAAGGTGACCTACCTTATTTGTCACTAGGGCCAAAATTTGTTGAGCCGCGAACAACATCCTGAAGTGGTTTCAGGACTCGAAAAATTTAGCGGAGCAGTATAAGTGATATGAACATTTTACAGATCCTACCATCACTGGATGTTGGCGGTGTCGAGACAGGGACGATCGATCTTGCGCGATACCTTATGTCTTGCGGCCACAAGGCTATAACCGTATCGGGTGGCGGCAGGCTGGTGAGGCAGTTGGATGACATAGGCGCAAGGCACTACACCCTGCCTGTTGGGAAAAAGTCTATCCTCAATATATTAAAAATGGTAAAAGTTCTGATCGATATTATTCGCAGGGAAGACATCGACATCGTTCACGCTCGCTCGCGTGTCCCAGCTTTAATAGCGTACTTTGCTTGTAAAATAACCAATAGAATTTTCATAACGACCGCCCACGGTTATTATAAAAAGCATCTTTTGAGCGACGCAATGGGATGGGGAAGGTTCGTCATAGTTGCCTCAAATATCATGGCAAAACATATGGTTCATGATTTTGGAGTACCTTATGACAGGATACGGTTGATACCAAGAGGCGTGGACCTGAGCAGATTCAAATTCAGAGATCCGAAGAATCATTATCCCAGCCAATTCACTATAGGCATGGTGTCTCGCATGACGCCGCTCAAAGGACACGCGGATTTCATAAAAGCCGTCTCCATATTAAACCGTCAAATACCAAAGTTAAGAGCTTTGATAGTAGGCGATGCCCCTAAGGAAAAATATAGAGAGGATTTAGAATTACTGGTAAGAAGGCTTGGTCTTGAAAGGACAATAGAGTTTTTGGGTTCGCGAGAAGATATTCCATCTATAATGAGCTCACTTGATGTGCTTGTCTCAGCAACTGTAACGCCGGAAGCCTTCGGCAGAGTCATCATAGAGGCACAGGCATCGGGCCTGCCGGTAGTCTCTACAAATGTGGGAGGAGTGGTGGATATAGTAGAGAATGAAAAGACAGGCCTCTTATGCGCTATACAGAATCCAAGAGATATGGCTGATAAAATATTGAGGTTGTATAAGGATAGAGAGCTGTGGACGAATATAGTCATGGAAGCCAGAAGGCACGTTGAGGCAAATTTCAATCTCCATATCATGATGGAGAAGACTATTGAAGTTTATGAGTATGCGATCAAGACCCAGAATATACTTGTGATAAAGTTGAGCGCCATTGGAGATGTAATTTTGGCGATACCTTCTCTGAGAGCCATTCGTTCTAAATTTCCCAATGCTAATATAAAAGTACTTATTGGATTACAGCAAAGGCCTATCCTCGACAACTGTCCTTATATAGATGACAAGATAGTGTATGATTTTAAAGATAAGGACAAGGGATTTAAAGGTATCTTGCGCGTAGCAAGACAGCTACAGAAAAATTGTTTTGATATTGTGATAGACCTTCAGAATAATAGATCGAGCCATCTCTTAGCTGCTTTAAGCCTGGCGCCGCTCAGGTACGGTTACGATAATGGCAAATTCTCTTTTCTTATAAATAAGAGAATAAGGGATGATGCGCCTTACCTGGATCCGATAGAGCATCAGTTCAGAACATTGAAGCTAGCCGGCATAAAGCCCATAGACAAGAGATTAGAGCTTTGGCCATCAGAAAATGACGAACAACAGGCCGAGAAGTTTTTGACGGATAACTGGGTAAAGCCAACCCAAAGCTTGGTGGGCATAAATGTGAGGGCGTCTTCGCGCTGGCTTACGAAAAACTGGCCGATATCCTATATAGCCGAACTCTGTGATAGGCTCGCGAAAGAGTTCAATATCAGGGCAGTCTTGACCGGCACGAAAGAAGACCTCAATACAGCTGACCAGATTTCTAAACTCACAAAATCTAAACCGATACTATCGGTTGGGAAGACTGATGTCATGGAGCTTGCAAGCCTGATGAAGCATTTCAGGGCGTATCTGACGCCTGATTCTGCACCCATGCACATAGCTGCTAGCGTTGGCACCCCATTCATTGCGTTATTTGGGCCAACCGATCCAGGAAGACATGTGGCTAGCGCAAAGGATTGCATGGTGATTTGCAAATCTAATGATCTGAAATGCATACCCTGTTACAGCCCTACTTGCTTCAAAAAAATTAAATGCATGAAAATGATAACAGTTGAAGAGGTTCTGAATGCGATGAAGGAATTCTTAAGAAAAGAGGTCTAATTGAAAGTGCTGCAGGTATCAACACATGTGAATATGGGCGGCATAGGCAATTACATTTTGTCTTTATCGAAAGCCTTGAAGGGAAAAAGCGTCTCTAGTATAGTTGCCTCAAGCGGAGGCGATCTGGAGGCAGAATTTAAAAGACATGGAATTGAACTTATGTGGTTAGATATAAAAACAAAGAGCGAAATCAGTCCAAAAGTTTTAAAGTCTATCATTCAATTGTGCAGGATTATAAATAATGAAGACGTGGATGTTCTCCATGCTCATACGAGAGTATCGCAAGTCGTCTGTTTCTTCGCCTCCCGAATTACCGGCGTACCATACGTCACCACCTGTCATGGTTTCTTCAAAAAACGCCTCAGGAAGATATTCGATACGTGGGGCAGCATGGCGATTGCTATAAGTGATGCAGTGAAGACTCATTTGAAAGAGGACCTAGGCGTAAATGAAAAAAGGATAAAACTGGTATATAGCGGGGTTGATGTGGACGCTTTTTCAAAAGAATGTTCGATCAATGAGATAAATAAGATGAAGGAGTCGCTTGGATTGAAAGGCGGCCCAATCGTGGGGACCATCGGCAGGCTATCGCCTGTTAAGGGACAGAGGTTTTTACTCGAAGCAATGGTAAGTGTCATTTCTGAAGTAGAAGATGCGAAGGTTATTATAGTCGGTGATGGGCCGGAGGAGAAAGCATTAAAAAATTTAGCCAAATCATTGGGCATAGAATGTGCAGTTCATTTTTTTGCTTCCAGCCCAGGCACATATAAATTTTTGTCCGTCATGGATATCTTTGCATTTCCTTCTAAAAATGAGGGGCTCGGAATAGCTTTATTGGAGGCGATGGCATCAGGAAAGGCTTGCATTGCTTCCAGTATCGGCGGCATAAGCGATATCATAAAAGATGGATCCAATGGCATATTGACAGAAGTGGGCGACATAGATGCTATAAGCAATGCTATAATCTATCTTTTACGTGATCCTGAATTAAGAATGAAGATGGGGGAGAATGCACGGACGCTTGTAAAAGAAAGATTTTCATTAAATTCGATGGCAGATAACATCATTCAACTATATAAAAAGATAACGGGAGAAGATCATGCGTCTCAGTAAAAAAACTTTAATCATTATAGGTGTATTTTTTATTTCATCCATCATCCTGCTAAAGATATCTTTAGACTCGGTATATCGGCTTCCAATATTGATGTATCATTCCATAGATTACACCACCGATAAGAAAAACAAGATGATGATATCGCCGGAAGTCTTCGCCAAACAGATGCGATATCTACACGATCACGGATACAATGTCATTCCGCTCGAAAAGGCACTTTCATATATCAGGGATAGAAAAAAACCTCCAGCGAAGACTGTGGCAATAACTATAGATGATGGGTATGATGATAATTACGTATATGCCTACCCAATATTAAAAGAATATCATATTTCTACGACGATATTTATCATAACAGATTTAGTTAATAAAGAAGGTTTTATGAATTGGAAACAGATAAAAGAGATGTCCGAATCAGGCATAATAGATATTGAAAGCCACACCAAATCTCATCTCTGGCTTACAGGGCTAAACGACGATGACCTTAAAGATCAACTTCAAGGCTCAAAAAAAATTTTGGAGGAGAAGTTAGGCAAGGAAATAAAATATGTATGTTATCCGATGGGAGGGTTCGATGAACGCGTAAAGCAGGCCGCAAGAGAGGCTGGCTATAGGGCAGGGTTTGCCACTAAACCTAGACGGATGTTCACCATGTATGACGTCTATGAAATAAAGAGGGTGCGAATATCGCCTACCGCAGATAATCCACTTGTATTCGCTATCAAGATATCAGGCTACCATTCATTCATTAGAGCATTTCAAAGCGAACATAAAGATAGGCCATATCTACTATGGAAGCGAAAAAGATCCTCATAGTGAATGTGAACTGGATAGGAGATGTTCTCTTCTCGACGCCATTTATACGAGCGATCCGCGAAAAATATTCTGAAAGCTATATCGCCTGTCTTCTCCATCCGCGGTGCAGGGAGATGCTCGAATCGACTCCGCGCCTCAACGAAATAATCATATACGACGAGGAGGGAGAACACACAAGCTTGCTCGGGAAGTCAAAGCTCATTATGTGTTTGCGGAAGAAAAATTTTGATATTGCATTCATTTTACATCGCTCTTTCACGAAGGCGCTTATAGCGACTCTTGCTGGCATAAATAAGAGAATCGGATACCCAACCAAAAACAGGTCTTTTCTATTGACGAAAACAGTCGAGGAGCCGGCTGAAGGGCTTCATAAGGTTGAATATTTTTTGAATGTGGCGAGGGCTGTCGGGATAGAGCCCGGCAGCCGCTCATACGAGTTTTTCATCAAAGACTCCGATAGAAATTTCATCAGAGAATTACTTAAAGGTGGCGGCGCAAGTGACGAGAATTTACTGGTGGTTATATGCCCAGGCGGAAACTGGGATCCAAAGAGATGGCCTAAGGAGAACTTTGCAAAATTAGCAGATTTACTTATAGAAAGATTTGGTGCGAGAATAGCGATTTCTGGAGCAAAGAAAGATATGGGCCTTGCAGAAGGCATAAAGGCCATGATGCGGAATTCACCTATTATTGTCTGTGGCAAGACAACGCTCAGGCAACTCGGAGCTTTACTCGAACGGGCAAATTTAGTTATAGCGAATGATACAGGTCCCATGCACATAGCGGTTAGTATGAAGGCAAAGACGATCGCCCTATTCGGCCCTACATCACCTAATATTACAGGGCCTTATGGCGATGGCGACTATCGCGTGATATCTAAATATGAGGAATGCGAAATCCCATGTTATGATTTCAGCTGCACAGATAATAGATGTATGACAGCAATAAGAGTGGAAGACGTATTTCAAGTGGCTAATAATATGTTAATGCAAAATTCAAAAATCAAAATGCAAAATTGAAATCCAAAGTTCAAAATTTTAAATTTTTAATTTCAATTTTTAATTTTTCATTTTTAATTCTGAATTTACATTTACTATGTTCATCGATAAATCTCAAGTCAAACGCATATTGATCATCACCCTAAGTAACGTAGGAGACATAATCCTTACAACGCCTGTCATAGCTACGCTCTCTAAAGAATTTCCGCATTCCAGAATAGATATCATGGTTGGGCCGAATGGAAAAGAGATATTCGAGTGCGACCCCCGGATATTCAAGCTTATAATTTATGACAAACATATGCCAATTGTCGAAAAAAGGAGGCTGCAGTTAAAACTTAAAAGATTAAAATACGACCTCGTCGTGGACTTAAAAAATACGGTATTCCCCCTTCTCGTAGGGCCAAAGTTTAGGACGGCAACCATTCAGAGATTTCCGCGCACCGTCACGCATAGTGCCTGGCAGCATCTACATCGATTGAGATCACTGGGCATAGAGAATTTTGACGGCAGGGCGTATATGCATATTCCAAAAGAGGACGAAGAATATATATCAGGGTTTTTAAAAGAAGAGGCGATCGGCGAACCAATAGTTGTCGTCAATCCAGGCGCCAAAAGCCATTTGAAGCGGTGGACCGCTGAAGGATTCGCTGAAGTCTCAGACAGATTGATTGAAGAATGTGGAGCGAATGTCATATTTGTAGGACTAAAAGAAGATGAGGAAGTGGTCAGAAATATTATCGGAAAGATGAAGAATGACCCTTGCAATTTTGTCAATAGGACAAATATACGACAACTGGCAGGCCTCTTAAAGCGGTCGAAACTGCTTATAACAAATGATAGCGCACCACTTCATTTGGGGTGTGCTGTTGGCGTGAAGGTGCTTGCGCTCTTCGGTCCAACAGATCCAAAGAGGTATGGGCCAACAGGTGAATTCGATATATTTATAAATAAAGAGCTATCCTGCGCACCATGCGAGAAGGCAACATGTAAATATAGTTATGAGTGCATGAGGCTCATTCTGCCTGATACCGTATTCAATACTGCAAAGATGATGCTGGAAGGGTATGTGGAATAAAATTCGAAATTCGAAATCCGAAATTCGAAATTATAAGAAGATCATTATAGTAAGGCTTGATAGGATCGGCGATGTCCTTCTATCAACACCCGTTATAAAAACGCTTCGTGATGTCTATCCAAATAGTTATATAGCATTTATGGTAAGGCCGTATGCCAGAGCGATAGTTGAAGGAAATCCGTATTTAGATAAGGTTATAGTCTATGATAAAGAAGGCAGAGAAAAAGGGCTATTTGGAAATTTAAAATTTATATGGTATTTACGGAAGAATAAATTTGACCTTGCCGTGATACTACACCCAACTGCCAGATCGCATATTGTTATAAGCTTGGCCGGCATTCCAATCAGAGTAGGTTATGATAAAAAAATGGGATTTTTACTTACCAGAAGAATTCCTCATACGAAGCAGTTTGGATTGAAACATGAGGTAGATTATACATTGGATATCTTACGATATATTGGCATAGAGCCAGGCCAGAGGGCGCTCTACATGCCAGTGGACGGGGGATGCGAAGATAAGGCAAGGGAAATTTTTCACATGAACGACATAACCGATACAGATATAGTAGTTAGCATTAACCCTGGGGCGAGTTGCGCATCGAAGAGGTGGAGTGCTGAAAAATTTGCTAAAGTAGCAGATAAATTGGTTGAACGACATGGTGCGAAGATACTTATAATATCTGGCGCACCTGATAAAGTCTTTGGTGACAGAGTCGCTGCGTCGATGAATAAAGAATGTATGAATCTATCGGGCAAGACTAGCATAGGAGATGTTGCAAGTATATTAAGACGCTCGCGATTATTCATATCAAATGATTCAGGGCCAGTCCATATCGCGTGCGCAGTCGGGACTCCGGTAATTGCAATATTTGGAAGGAGCGACATGGGGCTTTCGCCGGTGCGCTGGGGGCCTTCAGGCAAAAAGGATATCGTGCTGCATAAGGATGTCGGGTGCGACGAGTGTCTAGCGCATAATTGCAAGATAGGCTTCAAGTGTCTTGAAGCGATAACAGACGAAGAGGTCTTGGCAGCAGCGGAGAAATTGCTGACTAAATGAGAAAATTTTATGGGTCCTGCCGCTCCCTCGCCTTTTGTTTATAAGGCTCGCGGGTGCCAGTGTTCATCCAACGTTAGCTTTTATCGCTTGTCCATAGATGCTGGCTAAACATGGCTCTATAGCCGCAAGTCTTCCCCGCTCGCCTATTCGAAAAAAGGCTTGGTCGCGTCACCCATAAAATTTTCTATTGCAACATCGCGAAGGATTTTGTGAATGGCTTATTGAATTTTTTCGGCATCCAAGTTAGTATAAGGCCGACAGGCCGTGTGGGTTGAGCCGTTAAATTTTGCTAACACTTTAACTAGCACTAAAGCAAATTAGCAAATCAGTTACCATAAGGGCAGTAATAACATATTAGATAAATGAGACATAGACATCCTTGATAGCAAAATTAGGCGAAGCCCACCGGCCTGGCGGCCATGGGAGCGGCAGGACCCATAAAATTTATTTAACGCGGCGAGATTTGCTGGAAAGCTCGCACGAACTAGGACCCGAAAAATTTAGAGCAAAGCAGCGGGACCCGAAAAATTTCATAGAGGGTAAGAATATGAAGATCGGACTTATAGGATTACCGCAGGTGGGAAAAAAGACGCTTTTTGAGCTGCTTACTAACCACAAGCCTACCGAGAGCGAGCTTGCCTCGAACAAGCCCATAAAGGGCATTGCCGAGATAAGAGACGCACGATTTGATAAACTTGTAGAGATATATAAGCCTAAGAAAGAGGTGCGGGCGAGAATCGATATCGAGACGCTGCCCAAGATAGAGAAAGATACAGTTGCAAAGGGGGATATATTCGCCGAGATAAACGACCTTGATGCGATATGCCACGCAGTAAGGGCGTTCAAGGATGATTCTATATATCATGTGGACGGCTCAGTAGATCCAAAAAGAGATATAGACTTTGTAAATTCAGAGTTAATTCTTCATGACCTCCTATTTATTGAAAAGAGGATGGGACGATTGGATAAGACGATAAAACAGACAAGCCAAGAGGCAGCCGCGAAAGAACGGGAAGTCCTGATGAAATTAAAGACGCATCTTGACAAAGAGTTGCCCTTAAGACTCCTTGAGCTTACCGCTGATGAGAAGAAGGGTATTGCGAGTTATCCTTTTGTGACTAGGAAAGCGATGCTTATTGTTCTTAATGTCTCTGAGGCCGACCTGAAAGATAAGGCTTTCCTTGAAAACTTAAAATTTGGACTAGGCCCTTTGAAAATAGATATTATGCAGATCTCTGCGAAGGTGGAGCGTGAAATAACAGCGCTTGAGTCCAAAGAGGAAAAGATAGAATTTCTAAGAGCGCTCGGGATAGATGAGCCCGCCATCAACATCCTCACGCGCCTTTGCATAAAGGCGCTAGATCTTATATCCTTTTTCACTGTAGGAGATGATGAAGTGAGGCAATGGCTTATAAGACGCCTTTCTTCGGCGTCTGAGGCTGCCAGCGCCATACATTCAGACCTACAGAAAGGTTTTATCAGGGCTGAGGTTATGAAATACAATGATCTCATAAACTTTGGCAGCGAGGAGAAGGTTAAAGAGGCAGGAAAATTTTACATAAAAGGAAAAGATTATATAGTCGAAGATGGTGATATAGTGCACATAAGGTTCAATGTTTAATTATGTTTGACGTCTATTTATTATTCGTGTTAGAATAGCTCACACTATCGAGGTAAATTTTATGACAAGACGTATGGTAGATCTCACAAAGATAAAGACGATTCCGCTTAATATTAGAAAATGTAAGGTGTCCATAAATGACTTTGCAAAACCCACTAAAAAGGCATCGAGCTTTAAGGCTTTCTATGATGCATTACCGAACATCCTCGCAAGTCGGAATATAAGAGCGCTGGTAGACGCCGTTGTTGATGCCCATAAGAAGAAGCGCATGATAATCTTCATGATGGGCGCACACGTTATAAAGTGCGGCCTATCGCCTTTGATTATAGATTTGATAAAAAGAAAAGTTGTTAAGGCAGTGGCTTTGAACGGTGCAGGAATAATTCACGACACAGAGATAGCCATGATAGGCCGGACTAGCGAAGACGTCGGCGAAAGCATCATGAACGGCTCTTTCGGCATGGCCAAGGAGACAGCTTACTTCATAAATGAGGCGATAAATTCTGGTTTTAAAAAAGGATTAGGTATAGGTGAAGCTCTCGGTGGCGCTATAGTAAAAGCGAAGCTGCCACATAAGAATTTAAGCATTCTTGCCACCGGATATGAGCGCAATGCCCCAATCACAGTGCATGTGGCCATAGGCACAGATATAATTCACCAGCATCCTTCAGCAAATGGCGAGGCGATAGGGGAAAGTTCTCTTTTGGACTTCAAGAATTTCATCTACAGCGTCTCAAAGCTCGAGAACGGAGTCGCCATAAACTTTGGTTCTGCCGTAATACTGCCTGAAGTCTTCCTGAAGGCTATAACAGTTGCAAGAAATCTTGGATATAACTCGAAGGTATTCGTATCGGCCAATTTTGATATGATAAACCAATACAGGGCTTATCAGAATATCTTGTCAAGGCCTACTTCAAGCGGAGGCAAGGCCTATAATATAATCGGGCACCATGAAATTATGATTCCACTTTTTTATCGTTCAATCATAGAAAAAATATAGTAAAAAAATGAAACCTCGCATAAACCCGGCTCTTAACTAAAGAGAGGTTCCATATGGTATTGTATTCGGGCGACATATGAAATCACAAAATTTTAATAGACTTAAAACTATAGTATCTAATTTTAAAAATGCCAGAGTATTGGTGGTAGGCGATCTTATACTTGATGAATTTCTATGGGGCGACGTCTCCAGAATTTCACCTGAGGCTCCTGTTCCGGTAGTTTGGGTGAAAAATGAAAGTTTCATGCCAGGCGGGGCCTCCAATGTTGCGAATAATTTAAAATCTCTTGGAGCTGACGTACACTTAGTTGGAGTCATAGGAGACGATGAACGCGGCGCCGTATTGAAAGGCGAATTAGAACAGAAAGGTATCGATACAGCAGGCGTGTTCGTCGACGAAACCAGGCCGACTACTCTCAAGACGCGCGTCGTAGCCCAGCATCAGCAGGTTGTGCGAATTGATAGAGAAAAGATAGACCATCTAAACGATTGCATCATATCGAAGATGACAGATTATATCGTTGAGACTGTTGAAAGGATAGATGCGGTGGTAATCGAAGATTATGGCAAGGGTGTTATAATGCCGAAGCTATTGAGTAAGGTGGTGCCGATAGCCAGGCTTAAAAA
>JAHFGO010000138.1 GCA_023247385.1 Candidatus Omnitrophota bacterium
CTCGATATATTAGGGGAACAGATGGATAACAAAACATTTGGAGCCATAATTATAACAGTCCGGAATGATGTGGAAACAGGCTCTAGCCTCTCAGACGCGATAGCAAAACATAAGAAGGTTTTCACGCCCCTGTTTGTAAACATGGTCAAGGCCGGCGAGTCTAGCGGTATGCTGGATGAGATACTTGACCGTTTAGCGGAATATTTGGAGAAGACGAGTGCCTTGCAGAAGAAGGTGACATCCGCGCTCGTCTATCCTGCAATCGTAACCGCCATGGCTGTGGGGATTACGCTACTTTTACTCTTAAAAGTCATACCCATATTTAAGGCCATATTTGAAGGTTTTGGTGCGGCGCTGCCAAAACCAACCACGATACTCATAGCCGTTAGCGACACCATGCAGAAATATTTTTTCTTTGTAGTATTTATCGTAATAGGCATTGGCTTCTTTATGTCCAGATATATAAATACAGAGAAAGGACGGAGGAGATTCGATTCTATGCTGTTAAAGATGCCGATATTCGGAATTTTGTTTAAAAAAGTAGCGATAAGCAAGTTTACCCGCACTCTGTCAACCCTAATTAAAGCAGGCGTACCGATTCTCGCAGCGCTTGAGATAGTAGGCAAGACTGCCGGCAATAAGATCGTGGAGATCGCAATAGACAACGTTCGAACGAACGTCCGCGAAGGTGAAAATATCGCTGAACCTCTGGCCAAGTCCAAGATATTCCCGTCAATGGTCACCAGGATGGTATCGGTCGGAGAGCAGTCCGGAGAATTAGAAAAGATGCTATCCAAAATAGCGGACTTTTATGATGAACAGGTGGACGCAGCAGTCAGCGCCTTGACAAGCCTTATAGAGCCTCTGATAATAGCGTTTTTAGGCGTGGTAATAGGGACTATAGTAATATGCATGTTCCTGCCCATATTTAAAATTACGTCCATAGTAGGGGGGTAAACAACCGTTCCTCTCACCCCTTGACAATAGCCATTTTATAGGGTATACTAATATTAGAAGGTCTAGAGGAGATATAATAAGCGGCGTAAAAAAGTGAAATAATATATATTTTTAGACAAATAACGTCTCCAAATAGACCTAAAAGGGTTTTTAGGGGTTTTTGGAGACTTTTTATTATCCCAATCTTGGGAGAAGGGAAGGTGACCATATATGATGATAAAGATGAATAGGAAAGGCTTTACGCTTGTTGAAATTATGATAGTCGTTGCAATTATCGGTTTATTGGCAGCGATAGCCATTCCAAACTTCGTCAGAGCAAGGCAGACTGCATTGAAGAACGCCTGTATCGCGAATCTAAAACAGATACAGGGCGCCATTCAGGTTTGGGCGATAGATACGGGAGCGGCATCGAACGCGACGTTTGCTACCGGAGATATAGTTCCGAACTACATGAAGAGTTGGCCAAAAGAGGGTACTGTTAGCTATCCAGTACCGGCAGACGTAAGCGCAACTCCGGTCTGTCCGAACTCTGCCAGCAATACTGATCACACGCTGTAAAAGGTTTAAGTTTGGAAAACCGAAACAAGCAGCCCCGCACTTTCTTTAGGAAAGGGCGGGGTTTTTATTTAGGCACTCTTGACAAACCAACATAATTATGCTAAATTATACACATCTTATATGTTATAATATTATACTCCCTAAAATATAATGCTAATATTCCTCACCAAGGCCTACACGTTAGTAGAGATAATGATTGTGGTCGCTGTAATTGCGATCCTCTTGTCAGTTGCCCTTCCGAATTATCTCAAATCAGGCATAACCACTGCCAAAACTGTATGCATAAACAATCTAAAAAAAATAGATTCTGCTATGGAGCAATGGGCTATCGAACATAACATACCAGCCGGGACGCTTCCATCTGCGCAACAAGAGGAAGAGATATACGGTTATATAGATAGTGGCAAACCCAGTTGTCCATCTCACGGAGCGTATACTATTTATAGACTTGGGGATAAACCGCAGGTGAGGTGCAGTCGCGAAGAGGAAGGGCATAAGTTGCCGGAATAGTTAAGACATGCGTATAGAGAATAGAAACGGTTTAACTTTAGTAGAAAGCCTTATAGCTATTTTCTTATTGACCACCCTCCTTGTTAGTATCTTGGGTGCTTTTTTTATTTCCAAATTAAGCGCATCACATGCAAAACATAGGCTGGCCGCCATGAACATTTTAAGAGAATATATTGAACAGGAAATAGAAGCCGGCTATGACGGAGGTAATGATGCCGAGGCCGATTACTATATAACTGTAACATCGGCAGACCCAGTTACGCGAGTGGTTGATGGCAAGGCATTCAGCATAAAGCCAGATCCATATTACCCTGATAATGTGGAAGGATTAGTTTACGGAACCGTGCCATACAAAATTGTAGGTTTTGTGGTGACATGGGCTGAAGATGTCACAGGGCAGGTTTGCAGTGAAAGGGCTGTCACATATGTCACGTATCACTCTTCTTCATAATAAAAGCTCGGCCTTCACCTTAGTAGAGGCTATCACAGCCACCTTCATAGCCTCATATGTATTATTGGGCGCCTGGAGCATATATGTAATGGGGTGGACATGGTGGCATGAAATAAACCCGACAATAGAAGCACAGCGAGCTGTAAGGGTAACACTTTCAAGCGTGATCGAGGGATCTATAGACCCTACAGCAGGCACAGACACGATAGGCTCCTCAACATATAAAAGGCGCAGCGGCCTTACAGGTGCGATGTTCGACGCCATAAACCCTACGCCCACCACACCTGTAATCTCAGAGGATCAGAAAAGAATAGATTTTAGGCTCGAAGTGGACACATCAAACGTAAGGGCTTTTTATTTAGGCACGGATCCGCTTACAGGCCTAAAGGTTGTTTATTATATTGACAATGCATCTGCGGTCCATAAGTTGGATGCTACTAAAGGGATAACCGATTTGCAGTTTAGCTATTATACCGATACAGGTGGAACAGTGCATTATGATATTATAAAAGTGACAGCTGCCGTCAGTAAAGACGTTTTAGGCACCCGCAATCAACCATATCACGTAGAAGTGGTAGATAGCGATTTCGTATATTTAAAAAACGCTTTGTTATGATTATGGATACAAAAAGAGGATTTGTTATCATTATAGTGATTGCATTCTTGGCGATCCTCATTCTGGTTGCTTCGATAATTGTGAACTTGGGGTGCGGAGAGATTCTGCAAGTGAGACTAAGGAACGATATGGCAGCCGCATACTATGTGGCTGCATCAGGCGCTGAGTTTATGTATGCCAATCTTAAATCAAAGGAAGGTCAGACTGTCAATTGGCCACAGTCTATATCCGGAACTGTCCGAACAATGGCCACAGGAGGAGTGGCTATAGGAACCTTCACCGCAACTGCCAATACAGTCGGCACAGAAGTATTAGGCATCACCTCCGAAGGCACAGTAAATAATCATAAGGCCAAAATCACTGTTAAATACGGCTTCGGATCCACATATACTAACGGCGTCCCGATAGGCTCGATAGGGGCGATGGAGCTCTATGGAACCAGGTGGTTGGTATTGAGATCCTGGGTCAGGGCAGAGGGGCCTATC
>JAHFGO010000139.1 GCA_023247385.1 Candidatus Omnitrophota bacterium
ATGGACTGTGGATAGTGCTATAGCGCGCGGTCGAAGCGTCTCATATAACTTTGATAATTCCAACTCCTTCTGCACTTCCCTGACTATAGTATCTGTGAAGGCAGAGAATATATCCAAGATCTTAGGAGAGACGTCTCGCTTCGTGTAGCAAGCTCCAATGTAACCGTATAGCTTTTCTCCCTGCACTATGGGGCACACAAAGCCATGAGGGCCGTCTGGGCAGTCGAATTTTGTAAATGTTCTCGTCTGAGATGCTTTTTTTACACCGTCTAAGATCTTTTCTATGCAGCTTTTCTTTTTTTTCGTCCCTCGACTTCGCTCGGGACGAATCCTGAGCCTGTCGAATGGATTCGTCGTACTTTTTTTAATAGGGGGGCAGCTATCGCCTATCAGCTTCACCAGATCAGATAATTTTGGATCGGGCTTTTCTATCATCCACCATACGGATGGTTTTATCAAGCAGTCCATGCACTCCTTCTCCCGTTTCATGCTGATACTTTTTTTGAGCCTATCGAATAACTCTTCTCTATAAATGCGGTCCTTAGTTACTTCCATATTATTTATACCCTCTCATACGGCTCGAAAAACTTCTTATATTCGTCGAGCGCATATCTATCAGTCATGCCTGCGATATAATCGCAAATGACGCGGTATTTATCCGCTTTTTTTAGCCTGCTCTGGGTGGTCGGCGGAAGTTGCTCAGACTTATCGAGGTATATCTTAAAAAGGCTGGTTATGAAGCGACATGCCTTACTTGACATCCTGACGACCCTATAATGCTGATAAAGGTTGTTCGTCAAAAATTCCCTCATAGGTTTTTTTAATGCCTGCATGGCCCTAGAGACAGTGACCACTCTCTCAGGTATTTTTTCTGCATCTTGAGGCTTTTGAATCTTGAATCGTTTTATATTAGCCTCGGTTTGATTCAGTACGTCTGTGACCTGGTCATTAATAAGGGAACGTATTATCTGATATTTCCTTATCTCTCCTTTTATACGAGGATACTCCCTTTTGATCTGCCGCTCTTTCTCGGACCAAAGCTTGATGGCCTTTAGATCATCCTCCTTAATAAGGCCGCTCGTAATGCCGTCATCCAGGTCGTGGTTGTCATATGCAATCTCATCTGCAATATCTACTACCTGAATCTCTAGGATGGGTGATCCTTTAGATTCAAATCGTATCGCCGCGCGGGGCCGGTCAAACGGCGTAGAATGTTTTATGATGCCTTCTCGCACCTCATAAGTAAGATTTAGCCCTGGGAAGTCTGGGTATCTCTCTTCGAGATAATCTACTACTCGTAAACCTTGAGTATTGTGGTCAAATCCACCATGTTCCCGCATTATCTCATGCAGCGCATCTTCACCCGAATGGCCGAAAGGCGTATGTCCGAGGTCATGCGCCAGGCTTATAGCCTCAACGAGGTCCTCATTAAGTTTCAGCGCTCTTGCAATAGCACCTGCGATCTGGCTAACCTCAAGAGTATGCGTGAGCCTCGTACGGTAATAGTCACCTTCGTGATTTACGAAGACTTGAGTCTTATATTCAAGGCGTCTAAAAGCTGTAGAATAAATTATCCGATCCTTATCGCGCTGGTAGCAGGATCTGTAACTATGCTCATCTTCCTTGTAACACCGCCCCTTTGTATGTTTACTTTTCTGGGCGTATGGTGCTAACAGATCCTCTCTTTTTTCTAAATCTTTTCTTTTCAGCATCGTCTATTTTTCCCGCAATAATTTATACATCGCCTCAAGAGATTCAGATACGATTTTCGAACCTGCAATTATAGGCATAAAATTTGTATCTCCAATCCACCGTGGCACTATGTGCATGTGAACGTGAGCTGCAAAACCCGCACCAGCAACTTTGCCGATGTTCATCCCGACATTGTATCCACGTGGCTTTAGTTTCTTGCCCAAGATGGATTTTGTCTTAACAACCAATTTCATCAAGTCTATAAGCTCAAGATCCTTCAGATTCTCTATGCCCTTCACGTGCCGATATGGGGCAACCATTACGTGTCCATTATTGTATGGATATAAATTCAACATTGAAAAGGAATATTCCGATCTATCTATAATATACCTATCCTTATCTCTTTTACTAGTTTTATTTCCACAAAATATACATCTCTTATAGTCCTTAAAATAGATATATTTGCTTCTCCACGGTGCCCAAATCTTATCCACGGTCAACCTCACTTTTCATTCTTGATTTTTGCTTTTGCATCTTCAAAAAAGGGCTTGGCAAATTCAGTGGGCCAAGTTCTATCTTCAAATGTTCTCTCGTTTACAATCTTTAAAAATTTTTTGAACTCTTCGTAGTAGCTTCCATAGATATGAAAACTATCACTTATATCAACATATCTGCCGACATCGACCTGACGACCAAGCCTTTTTGAGATCTCTTCAGCCATCGTCCTTTGAAGATCGGTAAGTGCAAATATGTTCATAAAGCTCGCCTTGTAGGCGTCTCTTGAGCGCCAATGCGTGTTCATGTTCAAGAAATATTTCGAGCCATATAACTGCACAAGACGGCACCATATTCTCTGCAGGCATGGAGGGTCATCAGTCACCGGGTCTATTTTTGGATTCCATGTTATGGCTTGAGCCCTTCTCGAATACGGTGCTGATTGCAGTTTATTTATAATGTAATCTATCTGGTTTATCCTCTTGTCTTCTATTGGAAAATTGGATAACCTCTCATGGTACGTATAGGTCCATTTTCCTTCCTGAGGATTTATCCAATGATCGTGTATGCCCAGGACTACCTCTTGTCTATAAATTTCGAGATCCTCGAGTCCTCCAGGAAATGCCCTGTGAATCCTCGGCTCCCTCATAGGCTCTTCCACCACCATTATCATAGTGCAGTCTTTGCTCATAGGATCGCCATCCTTATCGTACTCGGTCTTGATACTTAGGCCTTCACTCCATGTTGCCATGACCGCCTTCTCCCAGACTTCAGGCAACGTTTTCCCTTCTACTTTTATAACAGGCATCTCTTTCATAATGTTACTATCTTCCCATCTATCTTTGCATCGCTTATCTCCAATATACCATAAGTATTCGTTGTGGCGAATATTTTATCCGTAGGGCTGCCGGGATTAAAAAATAGTATGCCGTCTTTTACAATATTTGTCGGGGAATGTGAGTGACCAAAAATAATCGCATCCACATTCTTAAACTCATGCTCCACCGTCTCCACCAGATCACGAGGCGGACCATAGCCATGTATCAATCCTATATTAAACTTTCCAACCTGAACCATTTCCTTTGGATTTAAGATATGGCGCAAGGTTGTAGAGTCCATATTTCCATATACTGCCCTTGTCTGTCTTAAAGTTTTTAATTTATCAAATATCTCTTTCTCCACAAAATCTCCAGCGTGAAGAATCATATCAACTTTTGTTATCTCTTCGTAAACCTTGCCTGGCAGGTCGCTCGCAACCCTCGGAATATGTGTATCCGACAATACCAAAATTCGTATCATAATATAAATATCTTCGGCTTACCGTAAAAACCCAAAATGATATTCACGGTAGAGCTATCCCAGATTG
>JAHFGO010000009.1 GCA_023247385.1 Candidatus Omnitrophota bacterium
GCGATGTCCGGACGACATATGCAGATATAAGTAAGATGAAGCGCATGTTACGGATGAAAAAGATGATTCAGTTTGAGGATGGTCTTAAATTAACAGTCGAATGGTTTAAATATCGGCATGGCTTATGAATATTTTGGGTATATCAGCATTTTATCACGATAGCGCTGCATCTTTAGTGCAAGATGGCAAGATAATTGCTGCTGCACAGGAAGAGAGGTTCACTCGCAAAAAACACGATCCTTCCTTTCCGAAGAATGCAATTGATTATTGTATGAAAGAAGCCAGTTTAAACATTGGTGATATAGATATAGTTTCTTTTTATGAGAAACCCTTTATAAAGTTTGAACGCATCTTGGAAACATTCATCTCATATGCGCCTTTTGGTGGGGCATCCTTCATAAGAGCAATACCTTTGTGGATAAACCAGCGCATTTGGATGAAGGATTTTATTCGTAAAGAGCTTGGGTTTACCGGCAAAATAATCTTTCCCGAGCATCATGAGTCCCATGCCAGCTCCGCCTTTTTCCCGTCGCCATTTCAAGAGGCGGCGTTTCTTACAATCGATGGTGTAGGTGAATGGACAACGGCGAGTTATGGCATCGGCAAAGGCAATAAGATTCGAATCATGGCAGAATTACGTTTTCCACATTCGCTCGGGCTTCTTTATTCCGCGTTTACTTATTACACCGGCTTTAAGGTTAACTCTGCCGAATACAAGGTAATGGGGCTTGCTCCTTACGGTGAACCGGCGTATAAGGATTTAATTCTAAATGAACTGATTGATTTAAAAGAAGACGGTTCTTTTGCCTTAAATATGAGGTATTTCAATTATTGCGCCGGTTTAACCATGACTAACAAAAAATTCAACAGGTTATTCGGAGGGCCTCCCAGAAAACCGGACTCGCCCCTGACGAAACGCCATATGGATATCGCGCGATCTATTCAGGAGGTAACCGAAGAGGTGGTATTGCGTATGGCCAGGCAGGTGCATAAAGATACTGCTCAGAAGTATCTTTGTTTGGGTGGAGGCGTTTCGCTGAATTGTGTTTCAAACGGGGTGGTTTTACGTAATGGCCCTTTTGACGATATATGGGTACAGCCTGCAAGCGGCGATGCCGGGGGGTCTTTGGGCGCGGCCCTTCTTGCATGGTATCAGTACTTAGGAAATGATAGGGTTGCGGACAAAAGAAAAGATTTTATGAACGGCTCATATCTAGGCCCCCAGTTTTCAATGGATTATATTGAGGATTTTTTGAAAAAGAAAGGCATAGCGTATACGACACTTAGCGATGAAAATATTATAGAGAAGGCAGCCGATTTGATAAACAGCCAAAAGGTGATAGGGTGGTTTCAGGGCAGGATGGAATTTGGGCCGAGGGCACTTGGCAATAGGTCGATAATAGGCGATGCGAGGTCTCCAGAGATGCAGGAGATTATGAATCTCAAGATAAAATTCCGAGAAAGCTTTAGGCCTTTTGCGCCCGCTGTTTTGAGAGAACGAACGAGCGATTACTTCGAAATAGATAGAGAGAGTCCGTATATGCTATTGGTTGCGCCAGTGAAAGAAAAAATCCGCCGAAAGCTTTCTGATCAAGAGAGAGCACTCAATGGAATCGATGCGCTGCAGGTCGTTCGTTCCACCATCCCCGCCGTCACCCACGTGGATTATTCGGCTCGTATACAGACTATAGACAAAGATACAAATCATTTATTCTATAGTGTGATAAAAAAATTTGAGGAGAAATATGACTGTCCCGTTATCATAAATACCTCTTTTAACATAAGAGGAGAACCGATTGTATGCAGGCCCGAAGATGCATACACTTGTTTCATGCGCACCAATATGGACTACCTTATCATGGGCAATTTTTTAATAGAGAAAGCAAAGCAAAAACCGCTGGATAAGGACAAGGGCTGGCTTAAGGAATTCGAATTGGATTAGAAAATGGGAAATATGATTTTAGAAAATATAAAAAATACTGTGAGGCACGTCTATAAAATATGGATGTCATTAGCAGCTGTAATAGGATGGTTAATGACGCGGCTTATCCTGTTAGTCTTGTTCTATCTCATCGTAACGCCGATAGGAATCTTCGTTAAGCTATTTGATAAGGATCCTTTGAATATAAAATTTAATAAAAATATAAAAAGTTATTGGATAACAAAGCGAAATTTGGGGTATAATGGTGATAGCTATGAAAAACAATTTTAATTTTTGATATGGAAGTGAATAGCCATGGGGAAGATCGAGATACTCAAAGAATTTTGGGATTTCATTAGGACTAGGAAGAGATATTGGCTCTTGCCAATAATAATTACGCTTCTCTTGCTGGGGTTTATTATTATTTTTACAGAGAGTTCGGCATTGGCACCATTTATCTATACCTTATTTTAACAGCGCATAAAGATGAAGAGAGTTTTGATAACAGGCGGTGCAGGGTTTATAGGCTCGAATATCGTGGAGGAATTGGTAAGGCAAAGGGGACGAGAGGAAGAATTATGACAGTATCCATTAAAAAGATAGCTTACGCATCATTAATATTAGTTATTATATTTATATCCGGCTTCTTATTATCATCCGACGTCTTTCATGAGTACCTGACATCAAAGATGAAACCCAGCCTCGTCTATCACATCCGCACACTCGCCTTACCACAAACCAAGCATTATTTCTTGCTTCCATCTGGCGGATATGGAGAATATCTTTATACAGGGGCCTATTCGGCTATGACGGTCTTCATCTTGATATCATATGCGTTATTAAACGTTATCTTTCAGCCTATTTTTTTATGCTTATTCACCCCCCAGGCCTTGTTAAATTATGCACTGTTTCCATTTTTTATTTACGGCAGCATAAAATATTTTAGAGTAGTCCCTCTTCTGGTATTATCATTTTTCGCACTTGCTTTTCTCATCGGATTAAATGGCTCCGTAGTGGAGGCGCTTATACGGCATAGGATACCATGCGAGTTGATCTACATCTTAATAGGCACGGCTGGCTTTACGGGTTGGATCACAAGAAGCTAATTCTAATAGCAATTCTGGCAAGGTTTATTTTTGCCTCTATGTATGATACATACGTTTCTTTGACCGATAGAGATCCATTGTTACCTGACAGCAAATTCTATTCTATAAGAGGCAGATATGTCGCGATTTTACTCAACGGATACAATCGGGAGCACTTCACAAGCGATATGGTCCCGAGCGACCCCGTAAGTCAGGATATTTTTTGTGATACATTAAAGAATGAAAAATTATATTTCAGATCCGGTTTCGCTGAAGCGAACCTCCATAATTTCGTAATTGGCTTAAACGAAGTAAATCTATTTATATATATAATAGGGTTTATATATTTTATTTTTGGCTATTTTCCGCTTGGCGTCAGGATCCTCAACATATTTCTGGGCATCTCAAGCACATATTTTTTGTTCAAGGTAGCGAAGCGGCATTTCGGGGAGCTGACGGCAAATCTATTTTTGCTGATAGCCTTATTTCTGCCGACGCAATTTTTGTATTCGTGTACCCTCTCGAGAGATTTTTTGAGGGCGTTTATAGTCTCTTTAACCTTATGGGTGATATATGGCTAAAATGATAAGAAGGGTGATTTTGTTTTTAATTGTCTATGGGCTCATATTCTGGGTTGGCTTCAGGGCTGGAGAGATATCCAATCGGATGAGAAGTTTTGAAAAGGTAGTATCCCAGCCCCAAACCTTTTTTCTCATCGAGAAACATGATTATGGAAATTACTCTATCGTGACGTTCGATGAGGTCAGCGAGGTGCATCCGATAATCAAGTTTTTTAACAATAAGAATCTGAAGGACTTATTGAAATTGCGTGACCTGCAGATATATAAGTCCAACGGCGAAAGAGTATATTAGCGACTATGAAGGTAGCGCTCATCACAGGCGGTGCAGGTTTCATCGGTTCCCACCTCTCTGATCTTTTGTTCGAGAAAGGATATCGAATTATCTGCATGGATAACCTGATAACCGGTAACATAGAGAATATAAAACATCTTCTTAAAGAAAAGAATTTTGAATTTATAAAACACAATGTAACAGGATATATAAAAATAAAAGGAAAGATAGATTATGTGCTCCATTTCGCCTCACCTGCAAGCCCTGCTGACTATCTTAAGTTTCCGATCCAGACTCTGAAGGTAGGTTCTCTTGGAACACATAATGCGCTTGGCATAGCAAAGGCAAAGGATGCTAAATTCCTTTTGGCATCCACAAGCGAGGTCTACGGTGACCCACTTGTCAACCCCCAGCCTGAGAGATACTGGGGCAATGTCAATCCGATAGGCCCGAGAGGCGTCTACGATGAGGCGAAGAGGTTCGCAGAAGCGATAACGATGGCTTATCATCGCTATCATGGGTTGGATACTAGGATCGCGCGTATATTCAACACATACGGCCCCAGGATGCGGAAAAACGACGGACGCGCGATACCAAACTTTATCTGTCAGGCTTTGAGTGGCAAGCCTCTGACAGTTTACGGCAAGGGCCGCCAGACGAGAAGTTTTTGCTATATATCAGATCTCGTCGGCGGCATATATAAACTTTTAGTGTCGAATGAGCATAGCCCAGTCAATATAGGCAACCCAAACGAGATGTCTCTTTTGAGTCTAGTTAAAATTATAATAAGCCTCACAGGCTCAAGAAGCAAGATCGTCCACGCCAGCCTACCCATCGATGACCCTAAGATAAGATGCCCTGACATATCAAAGGCGAAGCGTCTCTTGTTCTGGAAACCAACAGTTGACATCGAAGAAGGAGTGAAGGAGACAATCGCATTTTTCAAATCGTCTCTCACTGGCTAAATGAAGATCGCCCTTATTTTACCACCCATAACGCTGGAAGAACGGTACAATAAGGTTGTAGCCCATATGGCCGGAAGCCTGCCGCCATTAGGACTTCTCTCCATCGGAACTATGCTGAAACAGGCAGGCCATGACGTGATGGTCTACGATGGCTCTATAATGTCGTTCGATGCCATTATGGCAGAAATAGGGCATTTTGCCCCGCAGGTCATTGGCATAACGGCGATGACGGTTATGTGGCCGAAGGTGAAATTCTTGAGTGCAAAGATTAAAGAGAGGTGGCCGAAGATAAATATCATAGTCGGCGGCGTGCATGCCACAATGATTAAAGAGAATGCCCTTTCTGAACTGCCGAATGTGGACGCGGTCGCGTGGGGAGAAGGCGAATATTCAATGCTCGACTATGTTGAGAAAACTCATGATCCAAGGCGGACGCAGCCTATAGACGGGATAGCCTTCAGGCTCATGGACGGCAGCGTCGCTAAAGGTCGAGATAGAGAGCCTATCACGGATCTCGACGCCTTGCCGATACCTGACAGAACGATGGTCCCTGTAACTAAATATGTCAGCGCTTTCGAACAGTATAAGAGACTGCCTGTTACAAATATCATCACTGCCAGAGGTTGTCCGTTTAAGTGCATATTCTGTCTGCCGTCTCTTCTAGGGAAAGGCGTCAGATACAGGAGCACGGAGAAGGTTATCGAGGAAATAGAGTATCTCCTAACCAACTTCGGGATCAGGGATGTAGCATTTTGGGACGATACCTTCACAGTCAATAAGAAAAGGGTGTTTGAGATATGTGAGTGCATAATAGAGAAAAGACTGGATTTTATTTGGTCTGCCCAGGCACGAGCCGATTGCGTGACCCCGGCGATGTTAGAGATGATGGCGCGCTCAGGTTGCTGGAAATTATTTTTCGGCGTTGAGTCGCTTGTCCAGAAGAACCTGAATACCCTACGGAAGGGGGAAGGCGTCAAGCAGATATTCGAGGCCGTGAAGTGGACCAAGAAAGCCGGCATAGAGGTGGAAGCTTCTTTTATATTCGGAATACCTGGAGAGACTTTCCGTGAGGGACTTGAGACTATTCGGCTTGCAAAGATACTCGATCCGGACTACGCGAAGTTCTTTTTTTTGACCCCATACGGAGATTTTCTTAAGGAGGCAAAGATATACGGGACCATAATTGATGAGGACCAGACCAGATATGGCGGAAGCGCAATGCGATTCATTCCGTTCTCCATGTCCAGAGAGGAACTCGGAGAGCTTTACTATAGGGCATATAGGCAATTCTACCTTAGGCCGAAGATGGCATGGAGGAGAATGAAGAAGATATGTGACCCTATAGAATTTGAAAAGTCGATAAACGGCTTACGGGCCATAGCCGCATTTGTTATAGAGGAACTGAAGTCTAGAACGTTTAAGAAAAGAGGTTATGGAAAGGCCTAAAAAAGAGAATATCATAAGAGCGAATATAAGAACCTTTATTGAAAAGTACGCAACTAAAGGGAGGACGCTCGAGATAGGATGCGGCACGAGCCAGTATGCTCAATATTTTCCGAATCGCGTCGGCCTGGATATACGTTCGATACCAACAGCCGATCTCGTGGCAGATGTCCACGATCTACACATGGTTAAGGATGGCGAGTTCGACTGTGTGTTATGCATAGAGGTATTGGAGCATCTGCATACCCCGCAAAAGGCGATAGGCGAGATGCATAGAGTCTTAAATAAAAACGGAATATTAATTTTAACAACGCGCTTTCTCTTTCCTTTACACGATGTTCCCGGTGATTATTATAGGTTCACAAGATATGGGCTGGAATATCTTTTAAGGGATTTTGAGATAATTGAGATGAGGGAAGAGGCGGATACGCTCGGAACCCTGGCTGTGATATTCCAAAGAATAGGATTTCAGACCGAGGCTTTCTATCCTAAGCCATTGAGAGGCATGTTGAGGCAAATTTGGGTGCGATTTTGGGTGGCCTTATCAAGAATTGTAAAACTTTTTTCTTTCATAATCAGCGAAGAATTCTGTGAAATAGGCCAAGAGAGAGTCAGACTAAAGAGCATAATGACAAGCGGCTATTATGTAGCCTGTAGAAAGGTCAAGTAAAGCGTAACCCTTCTTATTTCCTTTCCAATTTCACAGTTGACATATATTAGGAAATCATCTAAAATATAGCAATATTTCTGCCCGTTCTCCCCATCCGCCTTTTTATATAATAGGACATAATTATGATAAAAGTTACAAAAAAACAACACGTTGTATACGAATATATAAAGAATTACATTGCTAGTAACAAACAAGCGCCTTACATACGCGAGATACAGGTGGGGTGTAATATAAATTGCTATAAGACCGCCGTGGATAAACTATTAGCTCTAGAGAAGAAGGGCTTGATAAAGCGCAAACTCAACAAGCACAGAAGCATCATTTTAAATAATAATGGAGAGGAGAATGTATAATACGCCGTTATTGGATTTAAAAGCGCAGTATAAAAGTATAAGGAAAGAGGCGAATGCTGCCATAAAAAAGGTTCTGGATGAGCAGAGTTTTATACTGGGTAAAGATGTAGAAGAGCTCGAGGAGGAGATAGCCTCCTATTGCGGAACCAAACACGCTGTCGGTGTCGCTTCAGGAACGGATGCCATACAGCTTGCTTTACGTGCTGCCGGCGTTGGGAGCGGCGATGAGGTTATAACGGTCCCGTTCACTTTTATAGCGACTGCGGAGGCGATATCGAACCTTGGGGCTAGGCCGGCATTCGTTGATATAGACATAAAGACATATACGATGGACCCCCGCTTAGTGGAGAGGAGGATGACAGATAAGACGAGAGCGATCGTTCCAGTGCACCTGTATGGCCAGTGCGTAGATATGGACCCCATAATAAAAGTGGCAAATAGCCGCGGCATAAAAATAGTTGAGGATTGTGCGCAGGCTATCGGGGCGGCATATAAAGGCAGAAAGGCTGGTTCGCTTGGTGACGCAGGAGCCATCAGCTTCTTTCCCAGCAAGAATTTAGGCGCTTTTGGCGATGGCGGTATGGTGGTTACCGATGATGAAGATATATATAATGATGTGAAATTGATGCGCGTCCACGGAAGCGCGTCTAAGTACAGCCATTCGATCTTGGGATATAATTCAAGGCTGGACAACCTTCAGGCGGCGGTGCTGAAAATAAAATTAAAGAGATTGGACGGGTGGGCCGAGAAGAGAAGGGAGAACGCGAGATTTTATAATACGCATTTCTCTAAACTCGAAAGGATAACGGTACCTTTCGTGGCGCCTCACAACGTCCATGTTTATCATCAGTATGTTTTGATGGTTGATTCTAAACTTCGCGATAAATTTATAGAATACCTGACGGCCAATGGTATAGAATCGAGGGTTTACTATCCTATACCGCTCCATCTTCAGCAGTGTTATAAAGACCTAGGGTATAAGAAAGGGGATTTTCCGAATTCGGAAAAGGCGTGCCTATCTACCCTTGCGTTGCCTGTATATCCGGAACTGAAGAAGTCCGATAAAAAATATGTGGTTGAAAAAGTGAAGGAATTTCATAAAAAAGTTCATATTATAGAAAGAGAGTGAAAATATGGTGAAGATCGGCATCATCGGTTGTGGATACTGGGGACCAAATCTTATACGAGATTTTTCTGAAATCGATAATGTTGAGATAACATCTTGCGCAGATCTCGTAGAAGAGCGACTCGCCGCAATCAAAAAAAGACTTTCGAATGTTGCTACAACAAAGAACGCTGAGGATGTGATAGGTGATAAATCTATCGATGCGGTTGTGATAGCCACGCCCGCCGAGACTCACTACAGAATAGCAAAGCGTTCGCTTCTTGCCGGAAAACATACCTTTGTGGAGAAGCCGCTTACGTTTATTCCGGAAGAGGCCGAAGAGCTGATAGAGCTTTCTCGGAAGATGAAGAAGGTGCTCATGGTAGGCCATACCTTTGAATTCAATCCTGCCGTGGAAAAGATAAAAGAGCACATAAGAAAAAAGGATATCGGAGACGTTTACTATGTAACATCAAGACGCCTTAATTTGGGCAAGATACGCGAGGACATCAATGCCATGTGGAACCTCGCCCCGCACGATGTCTCGATACTCATCTACATATTGGAGAATTCGCCGATCGAGGTTAAGGCATGGGGTGGATCCTTCCTGCAAAGCGGCATAGAGGATGTCGTTATGATGACGCTGACATTTCCGCACAATATAATTGCCAATATACACGTCAGCTGGCTCGATCCGCTGAAGGTGAGAGAGATGGTCGTGGTCGGCTCCAAAAAGATGATCGTATATGATGACGTAAATAATGAGGGCAAGATCAAGATATACGACAGAGGCGCTGATAGATTGACGCAGTCCCAGGCCTTCGGAGAATTTCAAATAAAACTGAGGGCCGGCGATGTCCTCATACCGAAGCTTCCTATGTACGAGCCGCTTAAAAAAGAATGCGAACATTTTATAGACTGCGTCGTAAATAATAAAGTTCCGCTGACGGACGGACAAAATGGCTTACGGGTCGTGAAGGTATTGGCATCCGCTCAGCGATCTCTCAAAGATGGCGGAAGGCCGGTGAAGATAAGCTGAACATTCTATGAAGAAGCGTATATATAAGAATGTGACGATAGGGAAGGCCTCGCGAATAGAAGATTTCGTCGTGATAGGAAAGCCTCCGCGCGGCAGGAAGGACGGCGAACTCGCTACCGTCATAGGCGTAGGGGCGACTATACGTTCCGGCACTGTGATATATGCCGGAAATAAAATCGGGAAGAATTTTCATACAGGGCATAACGTTACGATAAGGGAATCCAATCATATAGGCGACGAGGTTAGCATAGGAAGCCTTTCCTGCGTAGAGCATAATATAAAGATCGGAAACGCCGTGCGCATACACTCGCAGGCTTTTATTCCGGAATATTCAAGACTGGAGGATAAGTGCTGGATAGGCCCTAGAGCAACTTTGGTTAACGCCCCTCACCCATTGTGTCCTAAGGTAAAAGAATGTTTGAAAGGCCCTGCGATTGAAGAGGGGGCCAAGGTTGGCGCAAATTGCACCATACTGCCAGGTGTAGTGATCGGCAGGGATTCTCTCGTGGGAGCAGGATCTGTCGTGGTTAAAGATATTCCGCCATCATCTGTAGCCGCGGGAAATCCAGCCAAGGTTATAAAAAGAATAAGCGATTTGAAATGCAGATATAAGTTGATAAAAAGGCCGTATGAGCCAAGATAAGATTGTAAAAAAGAATATATTCATCACCGGAGGTTCAGGTTTTATAGGAAGCTGGCTCATCGCCAGGCTAATTCAGGATAATAAGGTTTGGTGTTATGATAACGCGAGACGCGTTTCTGCGAAATTTACAGAACTATCCAGGCACAGGAACCTGACATTTGTAAAAGGCGACATATTGGACAAGGATAATCTGAAAAGCGGCATCCCGAAAAGATTGGATATCGTAGTTCATCTCGCCGCCATAGCCGGCGTCTCTTCTTACTACGACATGCCGCTCGAGACGATGCAGGTGAACCTCATTGGAACGTACAATCTATTAGAGCTGATGAAGAATAAAGATTTAGATATATTCATCGATTTTTCAACAAGCGAGGTATACGGCAGATACGCAAAGGGCGTCAGCGAGGCAGACGACACGGTTCAGGGGCCCGTATCGGATCGGCGGTGGACGTATGGCATCAGTAAACTTGCCGCAGAGAGTTTAGCGCACTGCTATCACTATAAGTACGATTTGCCAGTAGCATCGATCAGGCCGTTTAACATATACGGCCCGCTCCAGATTGGGGAAGGGGCGATCCGAATCTTCGTCTCCAATGCCGTAAGGAATAAGACGTTATCTATACACGGAGACGGCTCTCAGGTCAGGGCATGGTGTTATATAGAGGATCTTGTTGAAGGGGTGTTCGGCTGTATGAAAAATAGGGATGCCGCTATAGGGAGCGTGTTTAATTTAGGGAATCCCAACGCCTCCATCAGTATTCTGGATTTAGCAAAAAAGATAATCAAGATAGCTGGTTCTAAATCGAAGTTATGTTTTAGAAAAGAGACAAGGACAGATATCGAATACAGAATGCCTGATATATCTAAGGCGAAAAAGCTGATAGGCTACTCTCCTTCGGTGAGCCTCACTGAAGGGTTAAAAAGGACTGTAGAATGGTATCGGACAAATCCAATTTAAAGATCATCCCGATCGCGAAACCATATTTTGACAGCGAGGAAGAACGCCTTGTCTTGAAAACGGTCAGATCCGGCTGGATTGCTCAGGGCAGGATGGTTGAAGAATTCGAAGAGAGGCTCAGAAGATATGTAGGCGCAAGATATGCAGTCTCTGTCTCTTCCGGCACAACGGCATTGCATTTAGCGCTTCTTATTTCGGGAATAGGTCCGGGGGACGAAGTGATAGTGCCCTCTTTTTCTTTTATCGCTACCGCCAACGCTGTTTTATATTGCGGCGCACGCCCCGTATTTATAGATATAGATCTAAAGACTTACAATATCGATCCGGAGATGATAGGCGCGTTTATAAAAAGACGTTGCAGGTTCGATGCCGGGAAGAAGGCCGTGATCGATAAAGAGACAGGTGCCAGGGTCAAGGCGATAATGCCGGTTCACCAGTTCGGGCTGCCCTGCGATATCGATGCGATATCAAAAATTGCGCGGGAGTATGGCCTGGCTGTTATCGAAGATGCGGCGTGTGCAATCGGTTCATCGTATAAAGGAAAGAGAATAGGCGGCGGAAGGAACATCGTCTGCTTCAGCTTTCATCCTAGAAAGGTGCTCACTACCGGCGAGGGCGGCGCAATTGTCACGGATAATAAATCCTGTGCCGAGAAGGCGATGGCGCTCAGAAATCACGGGATGCGAAAGGCGCCCATAGAAGATTATGTGATGCTCGGCTATAATTACCGTCTCACCGACCTGCAGGCCGCTATCGGGATAGCCCAGATCTCGAAAGTCCATGAGATTTTGAAGAAGAGAGTATATTTGGCCGAGCGTTATAACAGGGCTTTTAAAACCATAGACAGTTTAAAAATTCCGCATATCCCGTCATATGGGGTTACCAACTATCAATCTTACGTGATAAGGATTGGAGAGGATTCTTTTTATTCACGGGATAACCTCATAAAAGAATTATCAAAGAAGGGGATATGTGCAAGACGCGGAAATACAGCTATACACCTTCAGGCTATCTATAAAAAAATAACCAAAGGCCTTAGGCTGCCGAATACGGAAAAAGCGGCATCTCAAACCATGGCGCTTCCAATATTCTTCGGCATGACGAAGGATGAGCAGGATAGGGTGATAGATACGATGAGTGGCTTAACTACAAATCGCTAAATGAATATCTACGATGAAAAGATAAAAGGCTGGATCGAATGTTGTATAGACCGGTTAAATTTAAACTTAAGATCTTTAAGGGTCTTTACCGAAGCGGCAAACAGCTACTATGCGTATATGCCCATGATAGCTGCGCTGGCTGGCGCGAAAAAAATTTACGCAATAGCCAAGGATTCCATCTATGGACAAGGGGATGTGGTTGGCAAAGAATTGCTGGCAACAGCGAGAAGATTAAAGGTAGAGAAGAAGATAGAGATAGTCTTTTCCAAAGAGGCTAAGATCATCTCCGGTGTCGATATCGTGTTAAATACCGGCTTTGTTAGGCCCATCAATAGAACGACCATAAACAGCCTCGGGCCTAACGCAGTCATATCCTGCCCATACGAGAAATGGGAATTGAGGGATGGGGATATAGACCTGGATGCTTGCAGAGCGAAAGGCATTTGGGTCAATAGCCTTAATGAATCCTGGCATGGTTTTAGGATATTTGATTATGTCGGCATGCTCGCGATGAAACTTCTCTTGGAGATGGGCATTGAGGTATTTGGCACGAGGGTAGTGGTGGTGAGCTCGGACAAGTTCGGAACGACGATAAGGAAACATCTTAAGGCCAACGGCGCGGATATAGAACTTGTCAAGTCGCTTAAGATAGGCAAGCCCTCCATCGAAAGATGCGAGGCTTTGGTTGTGGCAGATTTTACGCGAACGGATTCTATCATAGGCCCTAAAGGCGATATCTCCGCTAGGCAGATCTTTCGCATTAATCCAAATACAAAGGTTATGATTCTATGCGGCAGTTGCGATCTAAGAGATGCGGCCCTAACGTGTTATCCTGTAAATCGATCCTATGCGAAGCGCATGACGAAGGGATTCGAACATTTAGGATACAAACCGCTGACGATGCTTCAGACGGCAACATTGAAGGCTGGAGAGATATCATGGAAATGTAAAAATCTTGGCCACTCTTTGAAGCGGGATAAATATCGAGGCCTTATCAGTTATATCTATAAACATTAATAATACGCATGATATTACAAGACCCTTTGAATGGGAAGCATATATCGATAAGGACGGCCAGAGAAGGCGATGCCGAGTTTATCCTGAAATTGAGATTAAACCCGGAGTTGAATAGATTTTTAAACAAGACAGATTCGTCCATAAAAAAACAGAAAGAGTGGATTCGTCAAAAACAATTGGCCGATGACGACTATCATATGATCATCGAGGACCAGAGGAGTGGCAAAAGGGTCGGTACGGTTGCGATATATAATATTAACTATAGAAAAAAAGTTTTTGAATGGGGAAGGTGGGTCATCTCAAAAAAGGCCCCCCTCGTTACGGCCCTTGAGTCAGCTAAGTTGATATATGACTTCGCATTTAAGAAGATCGGGTTGAAGAAGGCCGTATTCGGGGTTCAGGAGAAGAACGAGACGGTTATAGATTTTCATAAAGGATATGGCGCGAAGGCCGTGAGGAGAGAGGGCAGCGCCATCTGGTTTGAATTCCTGAAACGCGATCTGCCAAAATTTATGCTGGTTTATAAAAAGATACTGCATAGGTAGAATCGGATGAAACGATTAAAGATACTTCACGCTCCGGCAATCATAATTAATCAGCAATGGATGATATCGAGGGCTCAAAGAAGATTGGGCCACGTGAGTGACTTCGGCGTCTTAAATGCGGATAAGAGGGAGCTGCCGGTAAGGAATTGCGATATCAATTTTCATTTTGACCGAAGTGAAATCTCTTTTAAACCGGCACGGCTGTATCCGACTTTAAAATTCCTGATAAAGTTTTCCATCTTCTTTATACAAGCCCTGTTCAAATACGATGTATTTCATTTTCATTCCGAATCGTTCCTTGGCAGCCATTCAACCCTGGATCTGAAGATATTGAAGTTCTTTAAAAAAATGATCGTTTTTCAGTACTGGGGATGCGATATGAGGTTAAAGACGCCGTCTATCTCGGCTGAAAAATTCAGCACCTGCGATGACTGCATAAGGGTATGCCAGAATTCGAGGAAACTGAGGGACAATCTAACTCATCTTAAATATGCGGACTTCAGGGTCTATGGGGCCGCGGACGTTGTTTTAAGCGTGGTTCCGGACGCGCTCTTTATTCCGATCGCGATAGATTTGGATTATTGGAAACCCACTAGCGAGATACCGGAAAAATATCTTTTGCCAAAGACGGAGAATGTCCGTATCCTTCAGGCATTCGAAAATGCCAAGGCGCGAGGCGACCAGAAGGGAACCCGATTCATAAAGGCGGCAGTGGAGGCGCTGAAGAACGAAGGCCGCAAGATAGATTACATATATTTGGAGAAAGTTCCTTATGAGGCGATGAGATATTATTATCAACAGGCGGATATCGTAGTGGACCAGCTTCTTGCCGGCTGGCACGGAAGCGTCGCCGTCGAAGCGATGGCTATGGGTAAACCGGTCATATGTTATTTGAACGAGGTCGGCCAAAGATTTATTCCAAAAGATAACCCGATAGTCAACGCCAATCCAAGGACGATTACTGATAAATTGAGGATGTTGGTAGAGGATGCTTCATTGCGCGAAAAGATCGGGAAGAGTGGCAAGCGGTATGTTGAAGATCGACACGATGTTTTAAAATTGGCCAAGGTCTATATAGCTCTCTATCAAAAAAAATGGCGATGAGATATGGAATACGCTAACCTCTTATTCGATACGATTAAAAAGACGCTCAGGCATTCTCTCATCTATGGCCTTGGCACATCCTTCATGGCCGTCGTAGGCGTCATACTGATTCCGCTCTATACAAGATTTTTAAGCCCGAGCGAATACGGCGTATATTCCCTGATAGGGGTAGTCTTCACGCTCCTCATCTTCGTTTACGACTTTGGAATGATCAATGCCCTGTTTCGCTGGGTTTACCAGTTCGATGAAAACCAGGCGGCCTTTAGGAAAAGAGTGGTGAGCACGACCCTGATATTTTTAATCATCCTCGCCTCAATCTTGACATTTATTTTATGGAAGTGCGCTTCGCTTATCTCCAGTCTTATTTTTGCGAATACAAACTACGCGCCGCTTATTAAATTGATGCTGATATCCATATTCCTACAATCGCTTACATGGGTTCCGCTCTCTTTGCTCAGAATAGAAGGGAAGGCGCTCATATACACCATCATCCTGATATGTGGAATGGTGGTGATGGTCATCACCAATTTTATCCTGTTATTGGCCGGCAGCGGCGTAAAGGGAATATACGAATCGTACATAGTGGCTTCATTATTTATCATGACGCCCTTATTTTATATAACCAGACACTATTACGGCATCAATTTTTCAGTTAAGGACCTGAACGGCATGCTGAAATTCGGATTGCCGTTGTTTCCGGTTTTATTCTTTTCGTGGATAATAGACTTCTCCGGCAGGTATTTCATAGGCCGTTACTCAACCCTGCAGGAGGTCGGGTTGTATTCAGTCGGTTATAAGATAGGGCAGATACTCTACCTCGCAGAAAAGACATTTATGATCGCGTGGACGCCGATAATGCTTTCCCTGTCCCAGCGCTACATGGAAAAGGCCCCTCAGATATTCGGCAAGATATTTACTTACTTCATCTTCTTAAGCCTTCTCATTTTTCTATTTGTGTCAGTCTACAGTGTAGAGATAGTCAAGCTCTTCACATCTCCTTCATATTACGGGGCCTCCAGCATAGTTCCGCTCATCTCACTATCCTATCTTCTATACGGTGTTTATATATACATGCTATCAGGCCTCATCATCACGAAAAATATATCAGTTCAACCGCTCATACTTCTCGGCTCGGCGATTGCGAATGTCATATTGAACATCGCCCTCATACCAAAATTCGGAATGATGGGATCGGCATATGCCACTATCTCCAGCTACTGCATAGCGGCAATAGCCACCTATTGTATATCGCAAAAATATTATCCCCTGCCTATCGAAACCTGGCGGATTGCGAAAATATGCACATCTACAGCGCTCATATATTTTTTAAGCACATCGATCAATTTTACGAACACCGGTCTGTGCTTAGCTTCAAAGACAATTTTGATGGCGGCCTTCTTCTATGCATTATATGTCATAAGGTTTTACCAGCCGGCCGAGATCGATAGATTGAAGTTTGTCTTTACAAAACGGAATTTTAAAGATGAGACATAGCATGATCAGCGGAATACGCTGCCGCCATTTTATCGGCGAGAAGCCCTGTAGATTCAATAAGAGGTGCGATCCCAAAAACTGCCGTGATTTCGCGCCGTTCGGCAAGCGTATTTTGATCATAAAGCTTGCAGCTATCGGCGATGTATTAAGGACCACGCCCATCCTGCCCGTTTTAAAGAAGAGGCATCCTCTTTCGCATATCACATGGGTGACCGCACGAGACTCTATAGAGATTCTCGAAGGCAATTCGCACATCGACCGAATATACACCATCGACCATACGGATATCATTAGACTTCTGGCGGAGAGTTTTGACATCTTGATATCCCTCGACAAAAATATGGCTGCGGCAAGCCTCGCCAGTATAATAAAAGCCGTCGAAAAAAAAGGTTTCGGCTCCACACCTTACGGGAATCTATGCATATTCAACAACGCATCGCGCTATTCTTTTGAATTGGGGTTCAACGATGAATTGAAGTTCAAAGTGAATAGAAAGACATATCAGGAGATGATATTCGAGATGTGTGAATTGGGCGATAGGTATGGAGAATATATCCTCACAACGGATGCAAGTGATGCCGATTACGCAAAAAATCTTTTTAAAAAGTGGAAGATAAAAAATACCGATAGGATAGTGGGGCTGAATACAGGTGCGGGCAAAGTTTTTTTGACAAAAAAGTGGGCCGAGGATTCATTTATAAGACTCGCAGAATATCTGAACGGAAGATTAAAGACGCGCGTCCTGCTTTTGGGCGGTCTGGCCGAGATGGATATAAATGCGCATATCGCCGCAAAGGCCAGGGGGACGGTTATAAATACCGGCAACAGCCATTCTATAAAACAGTTTGCTGAATTGATAGGCCTATGCGATCTGATTGTGAGTTCGGATACCCTTGCGATGCATCTTGCCATAGCTAAAAAAATTCCAGCGGTGGCGCTATTTGGCTCTACGAGTCCATACGAAGCGGATATCTATGGCCGAGGCATCAAGATGTTTTTAAATCTCGAATGCTCTCCCTGTTATAAATATAGATGCGATGATATGAGATGCATGGATTCGCTCTCACCAGAAATGGTCTTCAAGGCCTGTTCGAATTTATTGAAGTGAGCTATCAGTTATGAACGCTTTTATAGTGATACCAACATATAACGAGAAAGATAATATAGCGAGACTCATAGATGAGATATTGGCGCTCAATATAGAAGGGTTGTCTCTTGTCGTGGTGGATGACAACTCTCCGGACGGCACGTACGCCATCGTCGAGGAAATCCGTGAAAAAGATTCGAGGGCGCATCTTATAAGGCGCATGAAGAGGAGAGGGAGAGGATCAGCCGGCATAGAAGGCTTCAAATATGCCCTTGACAAAGGAGCGGAATACATAATAGAGATGGACGCGGATTTTTCACACCATCCTAAATATATACCCGCACTGTTGGATGCCGCAAAAACGAACGATGTGGTGATTGGGTCGAGGTTCGTGAAGGGAGGCATGGACCGCGACAGGGGATTCTATCGGCAGATATGCACCCGTTTGGCAGGCATCTACGTGAGGGCTGCCTTGAGGGTAGATATAAAAGATGTCTCGAGCGGCTTCAGATGTTTCAGAAGAGAGGCGGTCGAGAAGATGGATCTTGACGACATGATATCAACTGGCCCTTCGATAGTTCTTGAGAAGCTCTATAAAGCATCCCTCAACGGTTTTAAGATCAAGGAGATACCCATAACATTCTCCGACAGAAGGCAGGGCCAGACAAAACTCGATTATATAACTTTATTAGAGACATTCGTGATGGTGCTGCGTTTAAGGGAATTGAGGAAGAAGGGTTTAGCATGAAGGTTCTTTTCATTCAAAATTTTTGGCATGAACATCTCGGGACGATGTGCCTATCAAGCGTTCTTAAATCCAGAGGACATTCAGTATCGGTGGCGATCGGGAAAGACTACTTTCAGTTAGGCGATAGAATTAAAAATTTTTCCCCAGACCTCGTATGCTTCTCCTGCACTACGGGCGAGCACGTATGGTCATTGGATATCGCGTCTAAGGTTAAGCGTATCGTAAATGTCCCCATTGTATTCGGCGGGCCCCATCCAACCTATATGCCTAAGATAATACAGGAGGGATGCGTAGATTATGTGTGCATAGGTGAAGGCGAAGGTGCGATAGCGGATCTGGTTGCCAAATTGGAACGAGGCGAGGACGCCTCCGTCATCGCCAACATTATGGCCAAAAAAGGAACGAACCTTATCAGAAATGCGGTGCGGCCGCTTATAGAGAACCTCGATGCGATGCCGTTTCCGGATAGAACTATTTACTATGATGAGTATCGGGCCATAAAAGATAATCCTGTAAAGCACTTTATGGCTGGCAGGGGATGTCTATTCGATTGCAATTATTGTTATAATCACCAATGGAAGCAGCTTTACAGCGGCAAGGGCCACATATTAAGATATCATAGTCCTGATTACTGTATAGACGAGATATTGAATGTGAAGAAGTGCTATCCGTTGGGGACAGTAGTGTTTGAGGATGATACCTTCAGTTCGAATAGGAAGTGGCTTATGGAGTTTCTCGAAAAATATAGAGTAAGCGTTCGGGTTCCGTTTGCCTGCAACGTTCACGCGGCAACGGTTACCGAAGAGATCGCGGTAGCCCTCGGCCGGTCAGGTTGTTTCAGGGTCAATATGGGAGTCGAATCCGGAAATGATAAACTAAGGCATATGGTGCTGAATAAGAATGTGGCCGATGAACAGATAATAAAAGCCGCCGAACGGCTTCACCGCAACAAGATTAAGGTCTTGACGAATAATATGCTTGGCCTTCCGGGCGAAACGCTCAAAGACGCATATGAAACAGTCAAACTTAACATCAGGATAAAGACAGATTACCCCTGGTGTTCTATATTACAGCCGTATCCAAACACGAAAATAGAGGAGTATGTGCGGAGGTCCAATAATATAAATCTATTGAGGAACAAGAAATTCCATAATACCTTCTTTGAGGACAGCGTTTTAACCCAGCCGGATATAAAGGAAATCGTGAACCTGCAGAAGCTCTTTTATATCGCCGTCAGAGCACCATCGCTATTTCCTGTCATCAAGATGCTTATACGGCTTCCGTTAAAACGCGTTTATCACTTCGCCTTCCTAATAACTTTTGCGTATAGATATATGAGATGTCACAGGATGACACCGATTCAAATGTTTCTGTTCAGCATAAGGAATCGCGAGCTTTATGGGGATGCATAAAAGAGAAGTCATATATATCTTTATATTAGCGCTGGCGTTAAGATTATACTTTCTATCCGGCGTCATCGAACGCGAGCCATTTCTATACGGTGATGCGTTCAATTATGATGGTAGCGCCATAGGAATAATAGAGATGTTCAGGAATATATGGCCGCATCTGGGGTTTATAGCGGGCCAGGCAATGAAAGGAACGCTTGGTAAAGGGATGAACGTGCTTCATCCGCTGGGTATACACTTCTCCATAGTCGTATTTCTGCAGGGGCCCGTCTATCCTTTTTTTATTTCGATAGTCTATGCGATATTCGGACACAATATACATATCCTGCAATACCTTCAGGCATTCTTGAGCGCTCTATCCTGCATAGTTTTATTCATACTCAGTGAAACGGCATTTGGAGATAGGAGGGTTAGCATCCTGGCCTCGCTTTTGTGGGCGCTTTATTTACCGAGCATATATTTTGCAGAATTGATGCTTACCGAAACGCTCGGAGTTCCGATACTTCTGATATCGCTGATCCTAATGACGAGCATAACTAATAGACAGCGCCTGAGAGCCTTTTTCTTAAGCGGCATAGCAATTGCAATACTTATGTTGACGAAGCATATGTTCAGATTTTTATGGTTGTTTATATCGATCGGGCTATTCCTTTCATTGAAAGACGGACGTCTAAAGGGAGTCTTAAAGAAGATATCCATTTTTTTATGCGGCGTAGCCATATTGCTGGTGCCATGGATGTCATTGGCTACTCTCGCCACCGGCAGGATAATGAGCCTCCCCTCCAACAAAGACTATTGGCGGGAGCTATACGTAAATAATGACATAAGGTATAATGGGTGGCCGCCGGATTCAACATTCGGCAGGACGAAAGAGATATGTCCATCACCGTATAGGAGACTATTCTTTGAAAATCTCATTGAGCATCCATTCAAGTCATCTCTTTTATATATTGAGAAGATGCGCAGGGTATGGGACAGATTCATAAACGTCCGCAGCCGCACTTTTTTAATCCCGGACAGTATATATATATTTATACATCGGGCGTTCGTATATCTGGGATTATTTGGGCTTGTGCTCTCTTTATCAAGTTGGCGCAGGCACATCCCTTTCTTTGCGGTCATATTTTACGTGACCTGTATATCGAGCATTTTAGTCGTTGAGGCAAGATATAATTTTATAACGATGAGCATTATGCTCATTTTTGCAAGTTCCTTTATAGTCAATTGTATCGATGGATTGAAGAGGATGTATGGACGGGTGAATTTTAAACGCGAAATAATCTTTGTGCTTGCATCGCTTGCGGCATTTCTAGCCGTCAGATTTTTTAGCAGCCTGCCGGTCCTATTTGCAATATTTACACATCTTTCGCCTAAGCATGCTTATATGCTCAAGATGGTTATTGATGCGGCATCGCTATCTTTCATTATTCCGCCAGTATATTTCGTATTTCGAAATTCCCTGTCCACCAAAAATCTCGCTTATATGTGCGCGGTCCCTGTGATCATTTTACTTATCTTTGGAACCGCAGGTGAACTGGGATGCAGGGATCGTTACGAATGGCGTTCGCCATTAAAGAAGGGGTATATGGTGTCGAAAATCATCTCTCTGCCAGATGCGGCAATCGACCCTTCGAAAGTCAAAGAGGTCAATCTCCTGATAGATATGCTTAAGCCAGAAGGGGCCGACTTGAAGGTTGAGATCAATAAAGACGCTTATCTTTATAGCAAGATGGCAGTACGTGATAGATTCGTCCCCGGGATCTATAAAGATATATTCAGGCTGAAATCGTTAAATCCGGAAGCGATAAGAAAATGGCATGTCCTTTCTATGCTCGGCGAGCACCTTAAAAGCAAGATCATTGAAATAAAATTATCCCTTCTAGACCACTCCGTCTTAGATGAGAGTCATCCCGTCATCTTCGGAAATTACGTAGCCGCTGGCGACAAATTATATGAGGGCCCGTCATTTGCGAGATCTGCCGAAGAGACATCATTTTATAGGCTTAGCTACGAGGGCGATTATAGATTGCCGTGGAGAGAGATATTGCATAACGATGGCACAAAGGACGCTCTCTATATCGATGGCAAGGCCGATGCCCGAGATCTCTCCCGATGCGTCGGCATTCAGAACGGCGAATATAGAATAAGGCTTGAGGTCGTCCAGAAGGACGGGACCATCAAGACCTATTAGAAAGAGGTGCTATTTTATGTTTAAGAAAACCAAGGTTGTGATCCTATGCGGCGGCATGGGCCATAGATTCAAGGGATACATAGACGATCTCCCAAAGCCGCTGATACAGATCGGAGAGAAGCCCATATTGTGGCACATCATGAAATATTACGAATATTATGGCTTTAAGAATTTTATACTCTGCCTCGGCCATATGGGGAATGAGATCAGGAACCGTTTCAATAACAGCCGGGACGGTTGGAGCATAGTCTTCGCAGATACCGGGTTAAATACACATACGGGAGGCAGGATAAAAAGGATCGAGAAGTATATAAATGAAGATATCTTCCTCGCCACATACGGTGACGGGCTTTCCGATATAGATCTGAACAAGTTGATGGAATTTCACAAGAAGAAGACGAAGATAGCGACGATCACCTGTGTCAAGCCGCACAGCCCGTTTGGCATGGTGAATATAGATAGGGATGAACTCGTGACGTCTTTCGACGAGAAGCCTCTATTGGATCAATGGATAAATGGAGGATTTTTTGTCTTTGATAGAAGGATATTCAAATATCTTGACGACAACGATATCCTGGAGAAGAAGCCGTTCGAAAGATTGGCCAGTGAAAAGGAACTCGTAGCATACAGGTTGAAGGGGTTCTGGAAATGCATGGATACCTACAAGGACCATCTGGACTTAAACGAGATCTGGGAGAATGGCGATCCTCGTTGGGCAAAGTGGCTGAAAAGGAGCAAATGATGAATCGATGGAAAAGGAGACGTGTTTTTGTTACGGGATGCAACGGCTTCGTCGGAGGATGGCTTGTAAAAAATCTGATAGAGCATGACGCGAAGGTGGTCGGCCTCATAAGGGATATAGTGCCAAATTCAAGCCTCTCGCTGCTTGGATGTCTGGATAAGATGAATATCGTTTACGGTGATGTCGAAGATTACGAATTGATAGAAAGAGCGCTTAACGAATACGATATCGATTGCATCTTTCATTTGGCGGCGCAGTCGCAGGTAGGGGCGGCCAACCGCTCGCCTTTATCTACTTTTAAAACGAACATATTAGGAACGCTGAATATTCTTGAGGCGGCAAGAAGTCTCACATCGATTAAGGCGATAGTGGTAGCATCCAGCGATAAGGCATACGGGAGCCATAAGAGGCTGCCTTATAGAGAAGATTATGCGCTTAAAGGCGCTCACCCTTATGATGCTTCAAAAGCGTGCGCCGATATCATATCCCAGGCGTATCACAACATGTACAAACTTCCCGTCGCCATAGCGCGTTGCGGCAATATATTCGGACCGACCGACCTGAATTTAAATCGTATAGTTCCAGACACGATCAGGGCCCTCTGTATGGACAGGCGGCCTTTAATAAGGAGCGATGGAAAATATATTAGGGATTATCTCTACATCTCTGATGCTGTTTCGGCTTACCTTTGTCTTGCCAACGGCATACTGGGGAAGACAAATGGCGTTGTAGGCGAGGCATTTAATTTCGGCAGCGGAAAACCTTTAAGCGTCATAGAACTCGTCAATCTGATAATAAAGATTTCCGGTAAATTGCACAAGCCAAAAATTCTGAATACGGCGACTGGGGAGATCAGAAAACAATATATTTCGGGCCGCAAAGCCAAAAATATTTTAGGATGGATGCCGCAGGTTCGGATAGAATCAGCCTTAGAGGATACCTATCGCTGGTATGAAGACTTTTTTATGGAGAGAGTGTGAGGGCGCTGGTTTGTTTGCCGACGTATAACGAGATAAAGTCTATCGAGATCATGATCGACAGGATAAAAGATCTCAAATTAGATCTGATCTTATGCGACCAGGATTCTACAGACGGCACGATCGAGAAGGCCAGATCGAAGGATATTCCTATTTATCAGAGAGAAGGCTGCGGCAAAGGCTGGGGCGTGCGCAGGGCATTGGCGATAGCCAAAGAGAAGGAGTATGACTTTCTCGTGATGATAGATTGCGACTGCACATATCTTCCCGAAGAGATCCCGTCTCTCCTCAAATTCATCAAGGATTACGATATGGTTGTTGGCAGAAGAGATATGAAGGCCATACAGTTTTCGCATCGCATCGTCAACATATTCCATACGTTATTGGTTAACCTATTTTTCGGAAGCCGCTTGGGTGATATAAACTCAGGATTACGCGCTATGAGGGTTGAGAAATTTGTCGATCTACTTGACGCGAAAGGTTTTGATATAGAGGCAGAGATATCAACCAAGGCCGTGAAGCATAATTTTCGGATTAAGGAGGTTCCCATAAAATATAGAAAAAGGATCGGAAACTCCAAGATCAAACCAGGCGATACTTTTAGGATAGCGAGGCGCATCTTGATAGAAAGATTCAAATGAGATACGGGCGCGTTAAATATCAAGACTCGATCTATCTTTTATGTGTGTTCATCGTTAGCTTTTTATGCGCCATCGGCTACTCTTTAGCCTTTAAAGCGCCTCTACTGACCGATGCGAAACAGTTCGATATCTTGGGATGGAATTTGGCGCAGGGCAAAGGTTACGTGGATGAGGAACAGAAGTTGACGATGTTCAGAGAGCCTGCATATCCTTATTTTTTATCGATAGTATATATGACGTTTGGTCACAGGTATGAGGCCGTATTTGTCGCTCAAGCAGTTCTATTTGCAGGGATCGCGCTTATGAGTTTTTTCCTGGCAAAATATATTTTCGGGATAGGCGCGGCAAGGCTGGCTTCGATAGTAGTCGCGCTCTTTCCCACGCTCGGCAATTACACGATATATTTGTTGTCTGAAGTATTTTTCGCTTTTTGCCTGATGTTATTTTTGTTGATTCTATCCAGATCGCTTGCCAGTGAATCTTACATAGGCATATTTGCAAGCGGCATCATACTTGCCGTACTTGCCTTGACAAAGGCGATCATGCTCTTTTTCGTCTTCTTTATTATATTCGGGTTTTTTACCCTCGATTTCGGAAAGAAACAGTTTTTTAAAAAGTTTTTTCTAAAGAGCCTTCTCCTGCTATTTTCTTTTACCATTTGCGTTGCGCCATGGATGGCGCGCAATAAAGAAGCCTTTGGCACATACTCTATCTCGCTGCGCGTAGGAAAGGCTTTATACAACCGCGCTGTCAAACTTGATTACGGATGGGATAGATGGAGGAAGATAGAGGTCTTCAGCCTGTCTGAATATTTAGGTAATAGGATGTATCCCGGGATGGCCAAGGACCCAAGCCGATTTTTGCTCATAGAGGACCACATTGCCCAGAATAAATTAAATCAGCTCATGGCCTCCGGCCTTAGTCCGTTGGAGGCGGATAAGGTTCTCGCTAAGGAATCTTTAGAGAAGATCAAATCCAGACCTTTTGCCTATTTAGGCCAGTCGGCTTTAGAGTCGATAAAACTGTTGGGTTTTACGCATATTCCTTCGCTGAATGAGAGAAAGGGAGGCCTTATCTTATCGTTTGTCCGCGGCGTGTTTCGCATATCAGCGTATCCGATATTTATCTTTTGTCTTGCCGGCATATCGATTAGCCTGAATGAATGGCGAAAGTGGCTGGTTGTCTCTCTGGCCATTATTTATATTACGGTAAGCTACGGCCTGACATTTTCCTGGGCAAGGTATACGGTGCCGTTGATACCTTGTTACGTGATATTTGCGGCTATTTTTATAAAAAGGCGTCTATATGAAAAATGAATTAGAAAAGTCTTATAAAGGTAAAAGCATCCTCATCACTGGTGGCCTCGGTTTCATCGGAAGCAACCTCGCTATAAAACTGGCAGGGTTCGGAGCGAATGTCCTCATCGTCGATTCGTTGCTGCCGGATTACGGCGGTAATCTATTTAATATTGAGCCGGTAAAGGACAAGGTAAGGGTAAATTTTGCTGATGTTAGGGATGAGAACGCCATGCTTTATCTGGTGAAGGGCCACGACGTTATATTCAATCTGGCCGGGACATTGAGCCATATCGACAGCATGACGGATCCGTACACTGACTTGGAGATAAATTGCAGAAGCCAGTTAACGATACTCGAGGCCTGCAGAAAGAATAACCCTGAGGTTAAAATAGTCTTCTCAGGAACAAGGGGCCAGTATGGAAAAGCGCAATATCTGCCGGTCGATGAAAAACATCCGATGTGTCCGACAGACGTCAATGGTATAAATAATATGGCGGGTGAGTGGTATCACATACTCTATAATAACGTTTATGGAATACGAGCGACTTCTCTGAGGCTCACGAATACGTACGGGCCGAGGCACCAGATGAAACATTCCAAGCAGGGGTTCTTAAATTTTTTTCTAAGGCAAGCGATAGACGATAAATGCATTCCCATATATGGCGACGGGTCGCAAAAACGCGATTTTAATTTCATTGACGATGTCGTGGAGGCGCTTCTTTTGGCAGGGGCCTCGGACAAAACCAATGGCGAGGTATACAATATAGGGACGGGCCTACCGATAAGTATATTGGAAGTTATGAAGGCCATAATCAAGGTAGTCAGAAAAGGGTCTTACAAACTGGTGGACTTTCCTGAAGATAAGAAAAAGATCGAGGTGGGTGATTATTATGCCGATTTTTCAAGATTCGCGAAAACAACCGGCTGGAAACCTACGACCGAATTTGACGACGGGCTAAAGAAGACAGCGGAGTATTATAAAAAATATGCGAAACACTACTGGTAGAAGGATAGCCGTCTGCGATATAGCGCGCAGCGACCAGCCGATTAGAAATAAGATAACGAAGGCTGTAAGGACCGTTATCGATAAAGGGCGTTATATACTGGGCCAAGAGCTCAATGTCTTTGAAAAAGAATTTGCCGAATATAACGGGTCATCCTATGCGATAGGCGTAGCAAGCGGTACGGAAGCCCTGCAGCTTTCTCTCAAGGCCTTAGGGATAGGACAGGGAGACGAGGTAATTACGGCCGTAAATACCGCGATTCCCACTGCCATGGCGATACTGGCCGCTGGGGCAAGGCCGAGATTTGTAGATGTACGGGCCGATACATTTAACATAGACGTCGCGCTTATTGAAAAGGCAATTACGAGAAATACAAAAGCGATACTACCGGTCCATCTCTATGGAAAAATATGCGATATCAAGGCAGTCCTGAAGATCGCAAAGAAGTACAATCTATTTGTGGTCGAAGACGCTTGTCAGGCGCATGGTGCTTCATGCGGCGGCATGAAGGCAGGCAGTTTCGGCCGTCTGGGCGCGTTCAGTTTTTATCCTACAAAGAACCTCGGATGTTACGGCGATGGCGGAATGATAGTTACGAATAATAAGTCGCTTGCCGAAAGACTGAGACTTCTTAGAAATTACGGCCAGAATACAAGATATAGTTGCAAGATAAAAGGCGTGAACAGCCGTCTCGATGAGATACAGGCGGCCATATTAAGGGTTAAATTAAAGCTCCTTGACCAACTCAATGAATGCCGAATAGAGTTGGCCCACGTCTATGCGCGATATTTGCAAGAGATCGTCGATGTCGATCTGCCTTCTTATGGTAAAGATTTACAACATGTCTTTCACCTTTATGTGATCAAGTGTAAAGACAAAGACGGTCTCAAAAGATATTTATTAAAAAAAGGCATAGAGACGGAAGTGCATTATCCTATACCGCTTCATCTTCAAGGAGCGTTCAGGGAACTGGGTTATAAACGAGGAGATTTCCCATGCGCTGAAGGTTTAGCGCATAAGATATTAACCTTACCAATGCACCCTGCATTAAAAACGCAAGAAGTCAGGAAGGTCTGTAATCATATAAAGGATTTTTACAGATGTTAAAGAAATTGGTAAACGGCTTATGGAACAACAAGGCGTTTCTATTTTACGGCATCAAAAGTATATTTGAGTCCCTGGATAGCATACATGAATCGGATGTCTATATAGCTGACATGGAGAGCTACTTCAGAAAATTTAACAAGCAAGGCCTG
>JAHFGO010000081.1 GCA_023247385.1 Candidatus Omnitrophota bacterium
TCATGATGTAGACCATTCTTTTAAGCGCCTCATCATCAGAAATTTTTCTTCCTGCGGGAGGAGAAATAAAATTATAGATATCCGGGTTAGGCCGTTTTGACTTTTTCTCATGGATGTAGAATCCCCGGCCTGTCTTTTTGCCAAAAATGCCTTTCTCTTTAACCTGTCCGAGTATGGGGGAGGGGTGCATCCTCGAACCATACGACTCCTCCAATATCTTGGCTACCTTATAACCCACATCAATCCCTATTTCGTCAATAAGCTCGATCGGCCCCATCGGCATGCCGAAATCTTTAGCGATTTTATCAATATGTTCTATCCGCATTCCCTCTTCAAATAAAAACCCGGATTCATTCAGGTAGGAGAGGAGAATCCTGTTTATTAAAAATCCCGGCACGTCATTTACTACAATCACTGTCTTGCCTATTCTTCTGGCGAATGCTATCACAGTGGCAAGCGTCTGGCTGCTCGTCTTGGGAGATTTTATCACCTCAACAAGCGGCATGCGGTGGACGGGATTAAAGAAGTGAAGGCCGGCCACTCTATCAGGTGAATTGGTTGCTTCCGCCATATTGATTATCGGAAGCGACGACGTATTTGAGGTAAGAACTGTCGTGGCTGAAACGACCTCGCTTAACTGAGTGAAGACCTTTTTCTTTACATTCAAATCTTCCACTACAGCTTCGATGACAAGGTCGGCATTCTCGAAACCTTTGTATGTAGTCGTAGAAGATATGAGTCCCATTTTATAATCAACCTGATGTTGCCTTAATAGCCTCTTTTTAAGGGTATAATCAAATAAACTTTTAGCGGTCTTGAGGGCTGATTTCAGTGCCTCATAATTAATGTCCTTTACCCTCGATGGGATATCGTAAAAGCTCAAGAGTTGCGCAATGCCGCCGCCCATTATTCCGGCGCCGACTATCCCGCATTTTTCTACTTTAGCGGGTCTTATCTCTGTTCCAACCCATAGGGTTTTTTTGAACTCTTCGATTAAGTAAAATACTTTTATCAGATTCTTCGATACATCTGTTATCGCCAGCTCGCCGAATGCCTCGCTTTCTATGCGAGATGCGGTCGAAAAGCTTTTATTATAAGTGCGCTGTATAACCTCGATGGCCTTGATGGGAGCGGGATAAAATCCTTTTGTTTTACTCAAGACGTTCTTCTTGGCCTGGTTGAAAAGGATCGGCCTGCCTAATGCTGTGTCTTCCAAGAACCTAAACAATAGCTTTTTCTTCTGCTTTCTCTTAACTTTAACTTTGCCATGCAGAATATCCCTGGCAAATTCTATTGTCTCGTCAACAAGCCTCGTCTCCGGGAACAACCTGTCCACTAAGCTGTATTTCAATGCATCTTTTCCGGAGATCATCTCGCCGGAAAGAATCATGCTTAGGCCGCGGCTCAAGCCCACCAATTCTGGCAGATTTTTCGTCCCGCCAAAACCTGGAATGAGGCCTAACTTTACTTCGGGAAGCCCTAGCCTTACTTTATCGCTGAAGCTGGCAACTCTGTATTTACAGAAAAGCGAAAGCTCTAATCCGCCGCCTAAACATGCGCCGTTTATGACGGCCACTGTGATGAGATTCGAATTATGAATCTTATTTAAAACCTCTTTCCCTTTCTGGGCCTTCTCTACAGCTTCTTCAGGATACCTTATACTTTCAATCTCTTTTATGTCGGCCCCCGCAATGAAGATGCCGTCCTTTTTACTTGTGATAAGTAATGCTCTTAATTCGCCCCTTTTTGACAGCGAATCAAGTGTGCTGTTAAGCTCCTGCATTGTATCCCGGCTCAATACATTGACCTTGGAATCCGGCTGGTCGAATTCTAATATAGCAATCTCTTTATCTATCTTTAAATTCAGCGACGCCATTTTATTCTATCTTTCCAATATGACTGCACTGCCTTGCCCGCCGCCCACGCACAAAGAGGCGAGGCCAAACTTGGCATCCCTTCGCTTCATCTCTTTCAATATAGTCAAAACCAGCCTTGAGCCGGATGTTCCCACGGGATGGCCGAGCGCAATCGCACCGCCATTTACATTAAGTTTGTCCAAATCTATCTGTCCGATCGGTTCAGGGCTGGAAAAATTTTCCTCTGCAAATTTCTTCGAGGCAAGAGCCTTTATGCATGCAAGAACCTGCGTAGCAAATGCCTCATTAATCTCGATTAAGTCTATATCTTTTAATTTAAGGCCTGAGCTCTTCAGCGCTATAGGTATGCTATAGGCAGGCCCGAGGCCCATCTTGCTCGGCTCTAGCCCTATATAGCTATAGGCCCGTATATATCCTAAGGCTTCGTATCCGAAAGATTTTGCTTTCTCTTCTTCCATGACCAGAAGGGCGCATGCCCCATCAGTAACCTGACAGGAATTACCAACTGTGACACTGCCCGTATATCTATCGAAATACGGTTTTAGTTTGCACAGCGCCTCCATAGTCTGGTTTTCTCTGGGGCCATTATCATCCTCAACTACGACATTGTAATCCGGCGGCACTATAACAGGAACTATCTCTTCCCGCAGTTTCATTCTATTCGCGATTGCCCTCTTGTGGCTTGTGAGAGCGAATTCATCCTGTTCTTTTCTGGTTATGCCGAATTCTTTTGCCAGAACTTCCGCGGTCTGTCCCATATTAAGCCCGCATACAGGATCGCTAAGGCCTAGCGCCAGACCGGGAACAGGCTTGAAGTGGCTCGGCCTGATGCTGGAAATAAGTTTAAGTTTTTCTACGATGCTTTTCGCCCTGTTAAGCCTGGTGAGTGTCCGAGCGATTTCTTTTCCGAAAATAAGCGGGATATTGCTCATTGATTCTGTTCCGCCTGCGATCACTATCTCATCCAGTCCGCATCTTATCTTCTCTGAGGCGCTGGTTATAGATTCTAGCCCGGAGGCGCAGTTCCTGCTGACCGTATATGCCCGCTTAGTCTTTGGTATGCCCGCATAAAGGCTTATCACGCGAGCCACATTAGATGCTTCAACCGGCTGGGCTACCGCACCGAAAATAACTTCGTCCACCAGATCCGGTTTTAGATGAGTTATTTCTAAAAGCTCGCGGACTACTGTTGTGCCCAAGGATTGAGCGGGGATATCTTCAAACGCTGTCCACGCCTTAACAAATGGCGTCCTTATGCCTTCGACTATCGCTATTCTTCCCATACCTGCTCCTACTACACCCCGGAGGTATGATTACACCGCTGGCCGTTTATCTATAATCTTCTTTGCCTTGACTGATGATTCTATCTCTATCCTATGCTGGATATCCTGGCGCGAAACAAAATTAATTTTATTGAAAGAGATATCTGTGGCAGAAAGCGTATCGTCATTGAGACGCCTTGAAAATTCTTCTTTATCGACATCGCGTAAAAGGCTCACGTAAAGCACCAGCTCATCCACCTCGTAAGGGTCGTTATCCTTTTTTATGATCTCTATCTGCCATTCATCAATTTCTTCTCTGTCATCCAGTATGTGCTCGAGATCGTTCAGATTTACAAGAGAGCCCTTTATCTTGGAAAGTTGAATGCTCTTTATATTTGAGGCCCGTACGATATCGCTCGAAATTCTGGGGACGGTTCTGCCGCAATGCGGACACGGAGAGTACGTAATTCCACCCTTAACCAGGTCGCCGGTACGATAGCGTATGACACAGCTGCCTCGGCCGTCTATACAGCTATATACTATCTCTCCGTCTTCGCCTTCGCCTTTCACCTCTCCTGTTTCAGGGTCTACCACTTCAAAAACTTCTTTATCAGGATATGTATGGTATCCGCTGGACACATCTAGGCTTGTGGAGCATTCAGCCCAGGCAGAGCGTGCCTCAGTGAAACCGTATGTCCCCATAACCCTCACGTCAGAAGCGCCCATTTCATTTAAGAGTTTACAAATCTTTAATTTGAAACCCGTCGGAACCCTGCCCGCGCCGAGGATCACCCTGTTTAAAAAGCTTAAATCAGTATTCTGTTCCCGGCACATTTTTAAAATATGATATGCATAACTCGGCACACCGATTAAAAACTGCGGCTTCACTTTAAGGATCGAACGGATATTGCCTTCTGTGCCAAGCGTCTTGCCGCCGCCGGTAGACAAGATGAAGACATTGGCGGCGATGCCTCCAAAGACAGTTTGCCAGAAGGCCAGGTGCGGGGCGTAAGGAAAGACATTTACTGCGATCTTTTCTTTCCTTATGCCGATTATATTTATGAGCCTCCTGCCATACAGTTTAAGATTCTCTATATCGTAGCTTGTGTATAGAAAGGATATGGGTTTGTTTGTGGTGCCTGCCGTTGCGGTCAAGAATATCGGTCTGTATTCTTTTTCTAAACCGCTCTTAACATTCTCTTTTCCCTTCACCATGCCTGAAATAAGAAATTTTATCAACTCAGTCTTCGGCAGGAATTTTTTGATCAGTTCTTCGTTAGGTTGCAGACAGAAATCGAGCGTCCCCTTGGCCGGGTCCTCATCCATCACATCCAAAAAGGTTTTCTTGGAACTGAAAGGAATCCTATTAAGATCCTTGACAGTTTTTATGGAATCCGGCCTTATCTTATTTTTATCAAATAGCCTCCGATAATAGGGGCTAAAGGGGTAGAGGCGGCGCGTGATAAAACTATGGAGGGTTCTGTTCTGCAGTTGTCTTAACTCGCCCCACGGGCGGAATAATATATTATCAGCTCTTGTCACGATATGAGAAGTGGTTATTTTAACCTTTCTTTTCTGCGCTCGAGAGCCTGTTTACTCTTCAGCTTTTCCTCGTCTGTCCTCAAAATGATTTTGGGAACGCTTGTCGGCTTGCCTCGCTCATCTAATGCAACCATTGTCAGGTGCGCCGAGCCGATCTTGAGAATCCTGCCTTCCTTGAGTTTCTCCGCTTCGATTTCGACTTCGACTTCCATTGAACTGCGGCCCACATAGCAAAGGCGGGCTTTTATATTGAGCATATCGCCGATGTTAACGGGGTGTTTAAAAACGATGTGGTCCATGGAGGCCATCACGACGTTTTTCCTGGCGTGTTTGGTTGCAACAACGAAGGCCGCTTCATCAACTAGCTTTAAGATTGTTCCGCCATGTACGCTGCCATAGTGATTGGCATTAACAGGCATCATCACTTCGGACAATGTGGTCTCGGATTCGGCTATAGTTTTTGCCTCTTTCATATTATTATGTATAAAATTATATCACAAGATGCGAAAAAGGCAAATGCATAACATGTGGGGGGAGTTTGAGAACTTTTATTCGGTTAGAGTAATGCTTTGAGAGTAAAGGCTGCTGTATAATTTCTTAGAGATGAGTGCATCTTCACCGCGGAACGCTGCCAATGTTTCGGCTCTATTCTTTTTCAGAAGATATGCGGATAGGTCTGTATCTGCAACTTGATATGCGGCATCGGCTAGTGAAGTACTGGTAGTGGTAGTGGTTTGAGAATTCCTTTTACCGGGCTTAGTGGAGGGGACGAACAAACTAGATCCTGATTTTATAATACGGGATGTGGAACGGTCTTCAGGAGAATAAACTGTAAAATGATCGTAATCCGGATATAGGCTCCCATTGTCCTGATGGCCGGCTAACATCCAGAAGCCCACTCCATCTACGCCTGTGCTTGATGCAGTACTGTAAATATTTTTATATAATGTATCTCTTGCGTTCATCTGCGTTGAAGCATCAGGTGCATTTCTATCAACCATCTTCCCAAACTCTCCTATATATACTGGCTTACCCAGCGTGTTTTGGGCATCATTAGCTCTTGTGGTTATCCATTGAAGCGCCTGACTGTCTGATAATCCGTAATAATTCGGGAAAAGATGGAACGCCGCTATATCTATATAAGGAGATGATTGGCTTGTTATGAAATCGACTCCTGTAACGCCTCCGTAGGAATCTCTATATCCGTACCATCCTTCTATCCCCGCAGAGAGTAAGTGGTTCGGGTCAATGCCTTTTACATAAGCGGCCATTTCGTTGATCCATGGGTTTAAAATAGTGCCTGATGAATCAGTATATGCCCTTGGCTCGTTTGCAAGGTCCCATCCTAAAATGGTGGGGTCATTTTTATAGGCAATTCCGGTATAAGTATTTACTCTATTCAGGAAATAAGTTACATAACTCTTATACCATCCCTTTATTGTGTCATTGGTAAAGAAAAGATCGTGTTCGCTAGTAGACGGCGATGTGCCCAGATACCATTTTACGTATTGGTTCATCCCGCCAAAATCGTCCCAGTTATTAACGAATGGTATTATAATTTTCATGTTAGACTGTGCGGCTTTATAGAGGATATAATCCATTTTTCGAAAGCCTGACTCGTCGTATACGCCGGCTGATGGTTGAAATGAAACACCCTCTTTGTACATACCGTCGCAGAAACCCCATGTACGAATTACGTTAAGCCCTAACGAAGCAGCATCTGCGAATATCTCATCGATCATTGTTTGGGATTTGTAGAACAAATAATAGTTGTTGGCGAGAGAAAATTTATATGTTTGCCCGTTAAGCACCAGCCCTGTGCCGCTTCTGGTTACGAAACCCGAAGAGGCTGCCTCTATTGCCTGTTGCATAGTGATAAGATTTTCTTTTGCAGATTGAGTCTGTGATAGATAGCCTTCTGCGGTACCTGTAGGCTGAGTGATTTCGCTGCCCGGCAGTATTGAATCTTGAGCAGTAGTTGTAATTACACCTAACGCACTCGATGTAATAAAGAAAACTAATACTGAAAAAAGTAATTTTGTTTTCATTTTGGGTCTTTTACATAATAAGTATATCATAGAATTCAAATAACACAACAGAGAATAACTGAATTTTTTATATTCTAACTCATAGTAATAAGAATAATACCAAAAATCACCAATAACGTGCCTAGGAGCTTCATGCTGTCAATCTTTTCGTCTAAAAATATATGCGCTAGAAATAGAATTAGGATGTATTGCAGACTGCCGATTGAAAAAACGAGACTTAATTCGCCGTTGGCAAGGGCTATTAGCCATATGACAAGGCCGACAGCCATGGAAAAAAATCCAATCCATATTGATGGTTTTCCGAACACGTCCCTTAAAAAGCTGATGTGAGTATCGACGCTCCTTAGGCTATGCCGTTTCAGCATATTCGTAGTTTTTTTGAAAAGTATCTGGCCGATCGCTGTGAAGATTTCGGCCAACAGTATAAGAAATACTATTTTAACCATAGCCTCGGGATTCACTTTCCGCTCCCTTTTTACTTTGCGCCGCAAAATGTATGCCAAGAATTATACAAAGGATCCCGATCCATCTTATGGGACATACATATTCGTGTAAAAATAATATCGCCGCGAGAGGAACGAATATATAGGAGGTGCTTCCCACTGGCATAGCTATGCTCAAATCGATCTTATATAGGATGATAATCCAGATAAAAAAGTTCAATGCGTAAATGAGCACGCCCAGCCACACCAGGGTTGAGGAGATATTCCTAGTAACAAATTCGGCGATATTGCTTAAGGTCACAGGACTGATCCCTGTTTGAACCAAGCCTTTTTTCATGATTAACTGGGCTATCGTGTCCACGATATCGTTCAATACAATCAAAGAGAATATTTTTAATGTCAGGTGATTTTTTTTCATCGAGATACAGCCTTTTTCGCTTTTTTCAAAGCCGGATCAAAATTCTCAAATTTTAAAAATTGGCATATGAGGTTGAAAATAGGCCGCAGCATCCTGTTGCGAAGTTTCGTGTAGATATAGAGAGGAACAAAATCGAAACCGAGCCTTCTTTTCGGCTCATAGCCGGTTATGCCCATCTCATATTTTTTTATTTTATGTTTTATGCACCAGTTTAGAACATCACGAAATTTTATAAAGTAAAGATGATATTTGTGCGCTACTGAATAATCAAGCCCGACATAATAATCTATAAGAAGGTCCCCGGATACGAGACACAACAAAAACGCAACCAGTCTTTTGTCTATCCTCCATAAAAAGAACTTCGTATGCCCGGGCATATTCTTGGATATGTTTTTAAAAAACTCGATAGGTAATAGTTCAAAACCCATGTCGTGCTTTGCGACCATATTAAGGTAGAGTATGTATACATCCCGCAACACGCCATCCTCGAGAGCTTCGGCTATCTCAAAATCGATCCTGACATGGCCGTCCACCTTCTTGAGCTTTCTTCTTAAATCATACCGATTGACGCCGCTTAAAG
>JAHFGO010000082.1 GCA_023247385.1 Candidatus Omnitrophota bacterium
ATCAATATGATACAGCGGAATTTGACCTTTATACTCTTTTATTATAACAAAGGTGGGGCTGTTTACATAACGCACATTCTTCACGCCGAGGCCCTTGGCGATGCCTTTAGTGAATACTGTCTTGCCGGAGCCAAGGTCTCCTATAAGCGCCACAACGTCACCGCGCTTCAGCCTTTTAGTGAGCCTTGAGCCTATCGCTATGGTTTCTTCAACACTTTCTGAGATCAAAAGTGTAAATACCCTTCCCCCCTTAATGACCTCTTCTTGCCATCGTTTCTGATTACCTTGTATCCTTGTCTTTTACGAACTATTTTTCCAATGAGCGCGACAGGGGTATCCATTTTGGCTAATCTTGTTTTAAAAAATCGTCTCGCTTCATTCAGGCCCATAGTAAATAATAATTCGAAATCCTCTCCTTCCGAAATGGCTTTCTTAAAAGAATCGGCTTCTTTTGAAAGCGGTATCATATTTTCATATAGGAGAGCGCCGACTTTACTAGCATCCAATATCCTCCATAAATCTACAGTCAATCCGTCCGAGATGTCTATCATTGAATTTATTTTAAAATCTTTTACGAGCATCCTCGCCTCTTTCAGTCTGGGAATGAATTTTAAGTGCTTGCCCTTTATAGATCCGCCAATGGAACCTGTGATCAAAATCACATCACCAACTCTGGCCCCGCTACGCAAGGCAAGATTATCTCTCTCCACCTCACCTATCATGGATACATCTATCACTAACTTATCTGACCTCGCCATGTCGCCGCCAACCATATTTATACCGAAAGTCTTTGCAAGGCCGGCCATGCCTTTATAAATTCCATCTAAAAAGAAAGTTGATAAATTCGGACTGATCCCGATCGATATCAAAGCATATCTGGGCACACCTCCCATAGCTGCTATGTCGCTTATATTGCGGCCGAGAGCTTTCCATCCTATTTGATATGGCGTTATCTGTCTCAGTTTAAAGTGAACATCTTCAATGAGCATATCGCACGTAAAGAGTAAATGCTTAGTGCGCGTCCACCTTATCACAGCGGCATCGTCGCCTATACCTTTTATAACAGAGCTATCGACTCGTATCCTCTTCGCAAGGCGTTTTACCAATGCTATCTCACCTATATCTTTTAATCGCATTAAGCCTCTCCAGACTTTTCTTATACGGTTTTCGGAATATGCCTTCCTCTGTGATTATCGCCGTTATATATTCATTTGGCGTTACGTCAAAGGCGGGATTATAGACTTTCACTTTCGACGGAGCTATCTGTTTACCTAAAATCATCCTCACCTCGTTGCCGTCGCGCTCTTCTATAGGAATGTCAGCACCACTCTTCAATCTGAAATCGAAACTCGACAGCGGCGCCACAACATAGAATAGCACATTATGGTGCTTGGCAAGGATGGCCAGATTATATGTACCAATCTTATTTGCTGTGTCGCCATTCTGCGCAATTCTATCCGCTCCGACAAATATCTTGTCAATCTTGCCATTTGCCATGAGGCTTGCGGCCATATTATCGCAGATCAGCGTCGTATCTATGCCCTCGTTCAAAAGCTCCCAAGTCGTAAGGCGCGCCCCTTGAAGCAGGGGCCGCGTCTCGTCGACATACGCCTTTATCGCTTTACCTTGCCTCTTCGCCTCAAATAGGACTCCGAGAGCAGTGCCATAATCTGCAGTTGCAAGGCCTCCGGCATTGCAGTGTGTCAGAATTGCGTCTCCCTTCTTGACGAGCCTGGCGCCATATCGAGCCATGGCCCTACAGCTCTTTTTGTCCTCGGCGATAATTTTGAGCGCTTCTTTTAATAGAATCTTCTTAATCTCCGCTATGGGCTTATCGCTATTTTCCTTTGCCACACACTCCATTCTATCTAACGCCCAGAATAAATTTATCGCTGTTGGCCTTGAAGATGCCAAAAATTTTATAACGCGCTCCATACCTTCAAAAAATTCATCAAAACTTTTTGCCTTTGAATCTTTGACTCCCAAGATCACACCTAGAGCACCTGCTATCCCGATGGCAGGTGCTCCACGTATCTCTAGATTCTTTATCGCATTCCAAAGCCTTCGCACATCGTCACAGTCAACATATTTTAACTTTTGAGGAAGCATCGTCTGATCGATATATCGGACTCTTACGTTCTTCCAGCTAATCGTTTCTACAGGCATTTTCCTCTTACCCTAAAATTATTCTGGTCAGGATGTTTCTCTTTATGGTGATCGCCTTATACGGGCAGACCTCATGACAGCACAAACATCTGACGCACTTTTTGTAATCTATCTTACAAAAATCTTCTTCTATTCTGATAGCATTAACCGGGCAGCTTATTTTGCAAAGATTACATCGCGTGCATATATCACTATGGATATACGGCTTAAATTTTATCAAACCCGCAACGCCATTTGCGATTGTTTTTGGCATCAGCTTCAATGGCGTGGTCTGCGGCAGTCTAAAATTGGCGATGAGAAAAGCATCTATATTGTCGCCTACAATTTCTATATTCTCTAGATTCGCCTCGCCGAGGCCAAGCTCGTATGCTTCTTTTGTCACCAATATGTCAAATGGGTCCAATCCTATTATGGCCGCAATACAAGAATCTATTGCCACAGCGTCGGTGCCGGCCATAATGAAATTCGTCTTGCGTGGCATGCCGGCGCTGGGACCGTCCCCCTCCATGGCCATGATGCCATCCACTATCGTAAGATGCGGCCTTGATATGGAATGCACTTTAGCGATCACTTTGGCAAAGTCCTCTTCCTTTGGCGCTTTTGAATGGCATGCCGTCTTGGCAAGGCCAGGTATCGTTCCGAACATATTTTTTATGGCGGCAGTTAAAACGGTGAGGGAGTGAGTCTTTAATTTTGGTATAGATATTATGCAATCAGAATCTAACACATGGCGGGTGATAGGGATTCCATCGATGGCTCTTGAAATTGTGAATTTAACCAGCTCCGCACCCTCCTCTTTTGCAACCTGCCCTATTCCAGACTTTTCAAATACCTCATCTATATTATTGCCATAGCCGCCAGGAGAATCTCCAATCATCACCTTGCCGCCAGCTTTCCTTACGATGCGCGAAACAGCCCTCACCACTTCCGGATGTGTATCTACAGCTTCTTCCGGGCGGCGGGCTGATAAGAGATTAGGTTTCAACAGAACCTTTGCACCATGCTTAACAAACTTATCGATGCCGCCTAAGAGATCCACAGCTTTCTTGACAGCGTCACATACTTTATCTGTCTCATAGTTCCTGCATCGAATTATCGAAACTTTCGACATCTATCACGCTTTCAATTGTTTCATTAAAAACACGAACAAAAGCATAGTAAAATTGTGTATCGTATGTACTGTTACAGATGAGACGAGCGTTCCTGTCTTTTCATAAAGGTAAGCAAGTAAAATTCCCAATACCATTATCGGTAAAAATCCGATAATGTGCGTATGAAGTGCGGCGAAGACGCAGGCGGTTATCAGCATCGACCAAAATATGCCTATTGATTTTTTCATAGCATTATACATAAACGCCCTGAAAAATAACTCTTCTATGATAGGTCCCACGATGGCCGCAAATATGCTGGTATATGTCAGGAAGGCTACATCCTTTTCTTTTAAGAATAGATCTACTACGGGCTGCTTCGGCGGCACATACTTGATGAGATTTGCAACAGCAGCCGTTATAGCTAAAAGCACAATTAAAATTGGAACAGTAGCTATATAGCCCACTATCCCATAGAATACATTCTTGAAGAAATTCTTAAAAGATATGCCGAGCGATATCAATTTTTCCTTATACTGTCCCACTGTAAAATATAAAATAAACACTACCGTCAGCGTATCCAAAAGTGAAGAGTTCAGTATCATTCTAAAGTTGTCGTCCTTCAACAATGGAAGCATCCTTATGAGTAAGGACTCAATTATTAGAATCATATATCCGAAAAATAAAAATAATATCGCCACCTTGGCTACGTCCCATAAACTCCATTTCGCAGTTTGTAATTTATACGTGTAAATTTCTATCTTCTTCTTGGTCAGTTTCAAAGATAGCAGTGTTACGTCTATAGCCATACCTAAAAAGAGCACAAAGAATACTAACAGCGATGTCAGGCTAAAGAGCAGGGCCAGATACTTTTTTTCATAAAACATCTTCTCTAGGACATCTCGTTTTATGAACAAATCCTCATCCATCTTTTTTGTCTCAACCTTGCTCTTTGCCATTTGACCCTTGAGCCTAATATCGGCTGGCAGAAACATAATGACATTCACAAGGATGATGAATATGAGAAGCAATACGTAGAGATGTTCTCGCCGCATAACTTCTACAATTTTATTCACCCTGTAACTCCCAATTTTCGCAATCTGAAAGTCGCGCCGAGGCTCTTCGCTATATTCTCACACTTCTTTATATCCACCTCCGGCAAATTCAGGCACGTCACTTCCGTTTCGATTTTGTTCTCTACACAACTCTTTATAAAATCCAGAACTCGCTTATATGTCTGGGGCCCGAACTCAGGCTTGCAGATCTTGTTATATTTATCCTCGGAGTCGACATCCAGGCTTACTGAGACCTTATCGACTAGCCCGACAAGCTCACGGACTGTTGGTCTAGAATTTATCAGGTCCCCATGGCCGTTCGTCACAAGCCTCACCTTTACACCTGTCCTCTTCAATTCCTTCGCCACTGTCTTGACCACTTCCAACCTCACTGTCGGCTCACCGTAACCGCAGAAAACAACCGCCTCACACCCCCGGGGTGTGATTTGGTTTTTGATGGCTTCCAAGATTTCCTCAGCAGACGGTTCCCTGTCAAGCCTCAAGTTGTGCCCCTTCACAAACGGCGTCTGGTTTCTGATGCAGAAATCGCAAGCGTTTGTGCAAACGTTTGTTATATTCAGGTAAAGGGAATTGCGTATCGGGTATACGATCTTAGATGTCTCGCCAAGGCCTAGCTTAAAAAGGTTATTTGCATTATGAGTAGTAATCCTTTCCACATCTTCTTTGGATAACCCTAAAACTTTTACCCATTCATCGACGAGATATGTTAAATAAGATGGTTCGTTTCTTTTTCCTCGAAATTCTTGTGGCGCCAAAAATGGAGAGTCTGTTTCTAAAAGTAATCTTTCAACAGGCACTTGTCTTGCAAGCTCTCTCAATGCCTTGGCATTCTTAAACGTAAGATTACAGGTAAATGAAACGTATAACCCCATATCAAGGCACTCTTTTAATATGTCTTTATCGCCTGAGAAACAGTGCATGACTCCGCTTATCTTGTCTTTCTTCTCCTTCTTTAATATATCGAGGATCTCGCGGCCGCATTCTCTTGCATGAAGGATTAAAGGAAGGTTCAGGTCCCACGCCAGATGCGCGAATTTTTTAAAAGCGCTTATCTGGTCCTCTTTTGGCGAAAGATTTCTAAAATAATCTAGTCCCACTTCTCCTATTGCGACAACTTTTTTTTCTTTAGAGAGGGCCCTAAAATCTGCCAGCACTTTATCGGTGACAGTTTTAGCGTCGTGAGGATGAACTCCGATGGATACATAGACGATATCATATTTCTTGGCGAGCTCTATTGAGCGAAGAGTGCCTTCCATCGAACTTCCGACATTTATGATTCTTGCTACACCGGCCTTCTTAGCTTTATCTATAACGCTATCCCGATCTGGGTCGAAATCCTTAAAATCGAGATGGCAGTGCGTGTCGATTAGCATAATGCATATGATTATATGCTATTAATACACAAAAAGCAAGAGGCGGCCGCGAAAGAATGAGTTTTAGGTTCCTTCGATTCGAGGGAAAAGCGGTGCGGATTTGTTGACTTTTGTGCCTGATGATAATTTACCCCAGGTTTTGAGGTCGGAGAACTTCGTCTTTTCAATGCCATCCTTCATGCCGAGCTGCGCCCATATATTTTGGCTGGCTAACGGCATAAAAGGATATATCGAGATAGCTACAATGCGTAAAACTTCCAATAGGCTATAAATTATCGACGCGAGCTCATCGGTCTTACCTTCTTTTGCCAAACTCCATGGTTTAGAATCCTCTATAGATTTATTGGCTATATTTATAATTTCCCAAATTTTCGATAATGCATTTACGAAGTCAAAATTCGGAATCGACTTTTCTAACTCGCCGGCCAAGGCCAAAGCTTTAGTCTTTAATCCCTCTGCGGACTTAGAGCCGTAGGGCAGGTTTAAACCTGCCCTACGGTCTATCTTTAATGCTTCACCCTGGCCACTAGGTATTTTGCCATCGAAATACTTTTCCGCCATGGTTAGCGTGCGATTTAAAAGATTGCCGAGATCGTTTGCGAGATCGCTATTGTATCGGCTCACTAAGGCTTCTTCGCTAAAAACGCCATCGAGGCCGAATGGCACTTCCCGCAGGAGAAAATATCTGTAGGGGTCGATTCCGTACTTCGATATGAGTTCAAGCGGGTCAACCACATTGCCTTTTGACTTTGACATCTTCTCACCTTTTATCACCCACCAACCATGCGCAAATATCGTTTTTGGAGGCGCTATATCAAGCGCATGTAAAATTATCGGCCAATAGACAGCGTGATGCCGCAATATATCCTTCCCTATCACATGAAAATCTGCCGGCCAGTATTTTTCAAACCGTTTCATATCCTGCGGATAACCTACCCCGGATATGTAATTTGTAAGCGCATCGAACCATACGTACGTCACATAATCTTTATCGAACGGAATCCCAATCCCCCAGCTCATGCGCTTCTTCGGACGTGATATGCACAGGTCAAGAAGCTCTTCATTTAAGAATCCCAGAACTTCATTTTTTCTGAAATCAGGTTTTATAAAATCAGGATTTGCCTTTATATAATCTATTAGCCATTTTTGGTATTCAGAAATTTTCAAAAAATAATTCGCTTCGTCTAATTTTTCGAGAGGCCTTTTACAGTCAGGACATATTCCGTCTGGGCTTTGGGTCTCAGACCAGAATGTCTCACAAGGCGTACAGAACCATCCTTTGTATATCTTTTTGTAGATCTTGCCATCTTTATATAATTTCTCTAAGGTTGCCTGAACAGTGGATATGTGATTTTTATCCGTAGTCCTTATGAAGTAGTCGTATGATATCGCAAGCTTCTTCCACAGTTTTTTGAAAACAGGCACGATCTCGTCTACAAATTTCTTTTCCTCACCCTCTCTGTAACCGTGCGCTAAAATCGCCTTCTCTATTTTCTCGCCATGTTCATCAGTTCCTGTCATAAAGAATACATCGCCTCCGGCCTGCCTCATGAATCGCGCCAAACAATCACATGCTACTTGCGTATATGAATGGCCTATGTGGGGTTTAGAGTTGACGTAGTATAGCGGAGTTGTTATATAGAATTTATTCATATGGTAATTTTAAATTTAAAAATAAAAATGCAAAATTAAAATTTAAAATTTTTAATTTCAATTTTTAATTTTTCACTTTTAATTTTGATTTTACTTGTAGCTTACTTCCACAAGACTACCATCTTCTAGCTCGACTGTAACGGAGCGCTTAATAGCATTGACGCTCACGACTTTACCTGGGCCTTTTTCAGTCTTTAATTGATCTCCTTCACGGGGCATGCCCTTCATCAGTTCTTTATACGTCTTGTATTCATAACCAAGGCAGCACATAAGCCTACCGCACAAGCCCGATATCTTCGTGGGGTTCAATGGGAGGTTTTGTTCCTTTGCCATTTTTACCGTAACAGGATCAAAATCCTTCAGATGCGTTGCGCAGCACAACGCCCTGCCGCACGGGCCTAATCCGCCGAGCATCTTCGCTTCATCGCGGACGCCTATCTGCTTCAGTTCTATGCGCGATTTAAATACATTGGCAAGATCCTTTACGAGGTCTCTAAAATCTATCCTTCCTTCAGCCGTGAAATAGAATATTATCTTGGAGCGATCGAAAGAAAATTCTCCTTCGATGAGTTTCATCGAGAGTTTCCGCTCATGGATCTTCTTCGAGCATGTCTCCATTACCTCTCTTATCTTTTTCTTATTCTTCTCTATCTGGTGCATATCC
>JAHFGO010000083.1 GCA_023247385.1 Candidatus Omnitrophota bacterium
TATTTTTATTGGCCGCATCATCTTTTTTCGACACTGGCTTTTCCTATATGGCCGGCGCAATATGCATTCTATTTGGAGCGATATCTATATTATGGGAAAAATTTGTGAACAAATCTCCAATTCTAGATGGCATAAAAGAATTAGATTGGGAGACCACATTTTTCCTTCTAGGTGTGTTCATTCTTGTAGGGAGCATAACCATAACCGGCTGGGTAGACAAAAGCGCAAGTCTTTTTTCCGCATTAATAGGCGATAATATATTTTTAGGATACACGTTACTCGTCTTCATCTCTGTGGTATTATCAGCCTTTATAGATAATGTTCCGTTCCTGGCGGCCATGCTTCCTGTCGCGATTTCAATGTCGGCTAAGTTAGCCGTCAATCCTTCTCTATTTTTATTTGGGCTACTCATAGGAGCCAGCCTTGGCGGCAACATCAGTCCCATCGGCGCCTCGGCGAATATCGTCGCCTGCGGCCTTTTAAAAAAAGAAGGATATAAAGTCAGTTTCAAAGATTTTATGAAGATAGGCATTCCGTTCACGCTCGCTGCTGTAGGCGCAGCCTATTTATTTATATGGTTTGTATGGGGAAGATAGAAAAGGAGGCGGTTATGTTCAAAAAAATCTTTATGGTTTTAGTTGTAGGTGAGATCCTATTTGGATTTATTGGAAGCTCTTTTGCGATGTGGGGGATGTGTGATATGGGGCCTAAAAAAGCAAACGCCGCACAGAGTACGGCTGAGAAGGTCGGTAACAAGTTCTGTCCAGTTACAGGCGAGGCAGTCGATATGAAAAATCCTGTAACATATGAATACAAAGGCAAGGTTTATAATCTCTGTTGCAAAGCATGTGTAAAGGATTTTAAGAAAGATCCCAAAAAATATATCGAGAAATTAGAAGCGACAGAAGCAAAAGAAGATACCAAACATCAAGACCATGCAGGCCACTCTGGAAATCATGAGGGACCCCATCACCAATGATAGATAAGATTCTATCATTTATAGGGCAATTTCATGTCCATCCTATTTTAGTGCATTTTCCAATAGCACTTTTTATAAGCGCTTTGGGATTGGAAATGTTAGCCATTGTCTTTAAAAAAGAATACTTGCAGGATGTTAGCTGGACAAACTTTATCTTGGCAGTATTAATTACACCTCTTGTAGTTTTGACAGGATTACTGGAAGCAAAAGGCCTGCATCTAAGTCACAAGGCTGCCAATATACATAAGATGTTTGCTTTTTGGACATTTGGCGTCAGCTCAATTTGTGCAATAGGGTTGTGGATAATGCAAAAGAAACTCTCACAAAAATTATTTAGAAAACTATTTTTTATTTCTCTGGTTTTGGTCGTTATCTTGGTTTTAATATGTGGCTACTACGGTGGCCGTTTAGTGTATGAGTATGGAGTGGGGGTATCAGAATAAGAGCCAAAAGGCAAGATGAAAATGCGCGGGACTTTTATAGTTATAAAATAAAATTTATTGTGATACAATATAATTACAAAAAGGAGCTATTTTTATGAAGACAAAAAATATTATGATAGGTTTTGTAATACTCTTAATTGTTATATCGACGCTTCTTTTGCTAACGCATAGAATGATACGGGCCGAAGAGGCCGTTTCGGATTCAGATATTTCCAGGAAACTCGATGAGATTCTGAATAACCAGAAGTCTATATTGGAAAACTTAAGTCAGATAAAAGAAGAGTTAAGCGTGATAAAGATCAGGGTTACGAGATAGGTTGTAGGGAAATATGGCAAACGAAAATATATCTTACATAGTAGCATTTTTCGCAGGGTTTCTCACCTTTCTTTCGCCGTGTTTACTTCCTTTGATACCGTCATTCATCGCCTACATAACCGGCGTTTCATTCGGCGATTTAAAGGATGCAGGGAAAAGAAGCGAAGTCAGAAAGAAAACAATCATCCATTCGCTTTTATTCATATTCGGTTTTTCTATCATATTTATATTGCTTGGACTTACGGCAACATTCATTGGCAAAGTGCTCTTTGGGTATCAAAAGGTCATAAGGATAGCGGGTGGGGTTTTGATAATACTATTCGGGTTATATCTTACGGGGGTCTTGAAATTAGATTTTCTGGCTAAAGAGAGAAGATTAAAATTTCAGGCTAAGGGCGCGAGCTACATCGGATCATTTTTAATAGGGGTGACATTCGCGGCGGCATGGACGCCATGCGCAGGGCCAATACTTGGTTCTATACTGGTGCTCGCCGGTACGAAAGCAAGCGTCATTGAAGGAGCAAAGCTCCTAACCGTATATTCATTAGGTATAGGCGTGCCATTTTTCCTGACAGCCCTTGCGATAAACTCGTTTCTGGTATACTTCAATCGGTTCAAAAAGGTTATAAGCGCCATCAATATAATAGGGGGTGTATTTTTGATAATCGTTGGCATCTTAGTTGTAACAAACTATCTATCGATAATTTCAGAACGTCTTTTGGGTGCATTTAGTAGGTAGTCCCTCGCGTCTACACATAAACAAAGGACGCTCGGGACGATTTGCAGACAGAAAACAGCAGCAAATCGGAGGTACATAGTTCGAAATCGGTAGTCCCTCGCGTCCGCGCGTGTGCAAAGGACGCTCGGGACGATTTGCAGATAGAAAACAACAGCAAATCGGAGGATTATATGGGAAAATTTAAATTTGGTAATGTATTAGTTGTAATGCTTGTAGTGCTAATGCTTGGTGCATGCGCCAAGGGCAGCGCTATAGAGGTTGGTGAGAATGCGCCGGATTTTACTCTTACGGATTTAAATGGAAACAAAGTGAGCCTCTCGCAATTTAACGGCAAGGTTATAATACTCGACTTCTTCGCAAGCTGGTGCCCGCCCTGCAGAGAAGAGGTCCCGGATTTTATAGGATTACAGAACTCTTATGGAGAACAAGGTTTTACAATGGTAGGCGTTGCCCTAGTGAGCCTTACGGAGGCGAAAGAATTTGCAAGCAAAATGGGCATAAACTATCCTGTATTAATTGACGATAACAAAGTGAGCGTTCTCTACGGCCCTGTGAGATCCATACCAACGACGTTTGTCATCGGGAAGAATTTTAAAATAGCGAAAATGTACATCGGCTATAGGCCTAAAGCCGTATTCGAAAACGATATAAAGGAGCTGCTGAAATAAATTCAAAATGATTATAACGAAGCAGAAGGACCTTAAAGACATACTGAAGTATCTGGGAGCCGCAAAAAAGATATTCATAATAGGATGCGGTGAATGCTCAACGACATGTAAAACCGGTGGCGTGGAAGATATTAAGAAGATGAAAGAGCTCTTGGAGAAAGAGGGCAAGGCCGTGACAGGATACTCGGTTCCGAACGCGCCTTGCGTTGCAGCACAGGTTAAGATAGAAATCGCGAAAAATAGAAAGGCGATAGAATCTTCCGATGCCATTCTTGTATTGGCCTGCGGCCTCGGGATTCAGTCGGTTAAAGAGAATTTGAGATTTGACAAGGAGATACATGTCGGATGCGACACGCTATTCATGGGTGAGATGGATTCGAAGGGCGAATTTTTGGAAAGGTGCTCCGCCTGCGGCGAGTGCGTCCTGGAGCTGACCGGCCTGATCTGTCCGATCACGCGCTGCCCCAAAGCGCTTTTAATCGGGCCATGCGGAGGTCAGAACAAGGGCAAATGCGAAGTTGATAGCCAAAGAGACTGCATCTGGATATTGATATACAATGAGTTAAAGAAGAAGAATAAACTGCATCTATTAAAAGAATTTAAAAGCCCTAAAGATTATTCCAAGACAACTAAACCACACCAACGAGTAGTTTAGAAAATTACGTCCCACTCAACACAAACCCCATTGAAAATTATTCCACTTTATAGTTGACAAGAATAGTCAGGTTTGGTAATATTATTCGGTATGAAGCTATCGACGAAATCGACATATGGTTTAAGGGCGATATTGGATATCGCGCTCGAATCTAAAAATAGTGCTCTATCCATTATGGATATATCTAAAAGAGAGAATATATCTATCTCATATTTAGAGCAGCTCTTAAATAGGCTGAGGCGGGAGGGATTGGTAAGAAGCGTGAGAGGCCCGAAAGGCGGATACCTACTTTCAAAAAAACCAAACGATATAACCGTCGGGGACGTAGTTAAGATTCTGGAAGGTGATATATCGCCTGTTTATTGTATTGCTTCACGAAAAGATTTGAAGAATATTTGCGATAGGAGCAGGTCATGTGCTACAAAAGTTGTTTGGGCGAAACTCGGCAAAGCGATGAACGATTGTTTGGAATCTATGACATTGAAAGATTTATGCGCTGAAGCAAGAAAAATGAGTCAGAGTAAAGGCAAACGAAGAGGGCCATGAAAAAAGTATATCTGGATAATAACGCTACGACGAAGATGCGGGAAGAGGTATTGGATGCGATGCTTCCATTTTATAAGGATATATATGGGAATGCATCCAGCATCCACGAGTTTGGCAGGCTCGCGAGAAGGGCGATAGATGATGCGCGAGAGAAAGTCGCAGGCCTTTTAGGTGCAGCCAGTGTCGAGGAGATCGTCTTTACCTCTGGCGGAACCGAGTCAGATAATTTTGCCATAAAAGGCGCGGCGCATGCGCTAAAGGCAAAGGGCGATCATATAATAACATCCTCGATAGAGCATCAGGCAATATTAAATACTTGTAAGTTCTTGGAGAAGGAAGGTTATAAGGTAACATACATTAGCGTAGATAAAGACGGCATCGTAGATTTGGAAGAACTTAAAAGGTTGATCGCAGACAAAACGATTCTCGTATCGATAATGTATGCAAATAACGAAGTTGGCACAATCGAGCCCATCGAGGAAGCGGCCAGAATAGCAAAAGAGAAAGGCGTATATTTTCACACAGACGCTGTCCAGGCTGTCGGAAAGATCCCATTCGATGTGAAAAGTTTAAATATTGATTTAGCCTCGATGTCTGGACATAAGATATACGGTCCAAAAGGAATGGGCGCACTTTATATAAAGAAGCTTACCAAGATAACCCCGCAGATGCAAGGCGGCCATCACGAGATGGGAAAGCGCGCTGGCACAGAGAATGTCGCTGGCATAGTCGGATTAGGGAAAGCGGCGGAGCTTGCAAAGAAAGAACTTTCGGATGAAAGTAAGAGATTGACGGGGTTGCGGGATTATTTATATAAAGGGATAACCTCCCGAATAGAATCCATTCGGTTAAATGGGCATCCTGACAAAAGGCTTCCGAATACCGTAAATGTTGGATTCAAATATCTTGAGGGTGAATCTATAATTTTGAACCTCGATATGGAGGGCATCGCTGTCTCTACCGGCTCTGCCTGCACCTCCGGTAGCCTCGAGCCATCGCACGTATTGACTGCAATGGGCGTGGATCCGGCCGAGACACAAGGTTCAATAAGATTTTCATTGAGCAGGGACAATACCAAAGAGGACATGGACTATGTGCTGGAGGTTTTGCCTCCGATAATAAAACGGTTGAGAGACATGTCGCCGCTGTATGAGAAAGGGAAGAAATAATATGGAAGGACAATATTCGGAAAAGGTGATGGAGCATTTTCGAAACCCGCGAAATGTCGGCGAGATACCGGACGCAAGCGGCATCGGCAATGTCGGGAATCCCGTATGTGGCGATATAATGAGGCTTTATATAAAAGTCGATCAGAATGAAGTGATAACAGATGCAAAATTTAAAACTTTTGGATGCGGCGCAGCTATCGCCACATCGAGCATGGTGACAGAGCTTGTGAAAGGCAAGACTGTCCAGGAAGCGCTGACGATTTCTAATAGGGCAGTTGCCGAAGCGCTTGGTGGACTGCCTAAGATAAAGATGCATTGCTCTGTGCTAGCCGAAGAGGCTTTAAGATCAGCCATAGATGACTATATGGCCAAAAAGAAGAAGGCATAACACTTTATTGATACTATATGAAGCATAAGATAAGAAGAAAAATTCAGGAGAAGATAAAATCACACTCAGAGCTTGAAAAATCTAAAAAAAGTGATATAATAAAAACTAAGTTATTTAATGAGGAGGAGTTTAAAAAAGCAAATGTTGTGATGTTTTACGTCTCGTTAAAGGATGAGGTCGATACGCTATCTATGATTGACGAGACGATAAAGACGGGAAAGAGAGTTTGCATTCCAGTGATTTTAAAAGAAGAAAAACGGCTTATAGCAGGTGAAATAAAGGATAGGAAAGCGGATTTGGAAAGGCAGCATTTTGGAATCTACCAGCCCAAAAAAGGCAAAGTTAAAGAGATTCCTTTAGAAGATATAGATGTGGTCGTGGTCCCGGCCGTTGCTTTTGATAAAGATAGGATGAGGCTGGGCAGAGGACACGGTTATTACGATAGATTCCTCTCTCTGCTTCCAAATAGGACCAAGACTATAGGTCTCGCTTTCGATTTTCAAGTCGTAGAAAATCTTCCCAAAGAATCACACGATATTCCCGTTTGGAAAACCATCGCAGCATAAGTAAATTCAGAAGCTAAAATCCAAAATAAATAGGGGGTTAAAATGCGTCATCATGACATTACATTAATTTATATTGGACTCAGTGCGCTCGCTGCGCTTTTCTTCTTTGCCCTCGGCTATTTCATAAGGAAATTGCATGCCAAGAGTAAACTGAGGCACGCGGAGGACAAGGCAAAAAAGACGCTCGAGAGCGCTAAGGTAGAAGCGGAGAAGGTCAGGCACGAAGCAGAGCTTCAGGCCAAAGATCTTCTATTAAGGATGAGGACGGAATTTGAGAAGGAGACGAAGGACAGGCGCCAGGAGTTGGTGATATTAGAGAAGAGGTTGATCCAAAAAGAAGAAAACCTAGATAGAAAGGTGGATATCCTTGATAGGAAAGATAAAGATATAGACAGAAGGGAACACGCCCTCATTGAGAAAGAGCGGATGATAAATTCAAGAGACAAGGAACTTGAACGCCTGGTTCACGAAGAGAAGGAAAAACTTCAGAACATATCCGGCATGACGCGAGACGAGGCAAGACAGCTACTCTTAAAGAAACTCGAAGATGAAGTGAAACAAGAGGCAGCTATCATGATCAAGAGGACCGAGGATGAGGCGAAAGAGAAGGCAGACAAAGAGGCTAGAAAAATAATAGGCCTCGCCATCCAAAGGTGTGCGGCCGAACACGCTGTTGAGACAACAGTGAGCGTTGTGAACCTTCCGAATGACGAGATGAAGGGCCGAATAATAGGCAGAGAGGGCAGGAATATACGCGCGCTCGAAATCGCAACCGGCATAGATGTGATAATCGATGATACACCAGAGGCTGTGATACTTTCAGGATTCGACCCCATAAAGAGGGAAATTGCCAAGATATCATTGGAACGCCTGATTGAAGATGGCCGAATCCATCCCGGCAGGATCGAAGAGGTAGTGGAGAAGGTCAAAAAAGAGATGGAGAGCACTATTAGAGAAGAGGGAGAGAAGGCTCTATTTGATACTGGGTTACATGGAATACATCCAGAGATAGTTAAGCTTTTAGGGAGGCTAAAATATAGAACTAGCTACGGTCAGAATGTATTAGAGCACTCAAAAGAAGTTGCGCATCTCATTGGAGTTATGGCTAGCGAGTTAAAACTTGATTTCAATCTGGCTAAACGTATTGGCCTGCTGCATGATATAGGTAAGGCTGTCAGTCACGAAGTCGAAGGCACTCATTCAAAGCTCGGTGCAGACCTTGCGAGAAAATATAGCGAATCCGAAAACATATGTCACGCTATCGAGGCTCATCATCAGGATATAGAACCCAAGACGCTTCTCGCAGTTTTAGCACAGGCAGCAGATGCGATAAGCGCATCGCGTCCAGGCGCGCGCAGAGAGACGCTGGAGACCTACGTGAAGCGCCTCGAGAAACTCGAGTCGATAGCGGATTCGTTCAAAGGCGTCGAGAAGGCATACGCGATA
>JAHFGO010000084.1 GCA_023247385.1 Candidatus Omnitrophota bacterium
AAAAGTTTTAACAAAAAATGCAGTTAAAGAGCTATTGAGAGAAATTAAAAGTTTAAAATGAAAAATGCAAAATTGAAATTTAAAATTCAAAATTTAGGTCCGAAGGACGCAATAATTTTTACTTTTTCACTTTTAATTTTTAATTTATTATGAGATGGAGTGAAAGCTTAATACCGACGCTAAGAGAGGATCCGCAAGACGCGGAAGTTCTAAGCCATAAGCTTATGGTGCGCGGCGGATTTATACGCAAGCTCATCTCTGGAGCTTATTCATATCTTCCTTTAGGTTATAGGGTCTTAAGCAAAGTAGAATATATAATAAGGGAAGAGATGAATTCCAAAGGCGCCCAGGAATTGCTTCTTCCTGCACTCCACCCGCCGGAATTATGGAAGAAGACCGGAAGGTATGGTCTCTTAGGGTCTGTTTTAATAAAGTTTAAAGATCGCCATGATAAAGAATGTATCCTAGGGCCCACCCATGAAGAGGTGATAACAGACTTGGTTGCTAACAACGTTAAGTCTTACAAGGAATTGCCGCTTGTTTTATATCAAATCCAGACAAAATTCAGAGATGAGCCACGTCCGCGTTTCGGAGTCATGCGGACCGCAGAGTTCATAATGAAGGACGCGTATTCCTTTGATTGTGATGTCGAGGGAATGGAGGCGAGCTATAAGAAGATGTACGATGCATATTGCAAAATATTCGAAAGATGTGATTTGCCTTACATACCTGTCGAGGCGGATCCAGGGGTCATGGGTGGAAATATATCTCATGAATTTATGGTTCCTTCCGGGGCGGGTGAAGACAAGATTGTGATGTGTGAGAAATGTAAATATGCTGCGAGCATTCAAGTGGCGAAGTGCAAGCCTAGAGCCGAAAGCCGAAAGCCGAAAGCCGAGAAACGAATGCCAATAGCAGAAGTGGAAACACCAAATATAACTACGATTGAAAAAGTATCAGCACTTTTGAAGGTTGAACCAACGAAATTAGTCAAGACGCTGCTCTATAAATGCGATGATAAAATAGTAGCGCTTCTCATAAGAGGCGATTTCGATGCGAACGAGACGAAGTTGAAAAATTATTTGAAGTGCGATTCCATCGAACTCGCTGACCAAAAGGCAATAGAGGAAGCCAGCGGCGCTCCTGTGGGATTTTCCGGACCAGTGGGCCTAAGAGGTATTCGGATCGTCGCTGACAACAGCGTAAAGGGCATGGCAAACTTTGTTACAGGTGCAAACAAGAAGGATGCGCATCTGGTCAATGTGAATATAGATAGGGACTTTGAAGCAAAAGAATTCAACGATTTCAGGATGATTACCGAACAAGATGACTGTCCAGAATGTGGTAAGCCCATAAAGATTAGACAAGCGATAGAGATGGGTCATACGTTTAAACTCGGGACAAAATATTCCGCCGCACTTGGCGCAAAATTTTTGGATAGGGACGGCGTGACAAAACCTATTGTGATGGGCTGTTATGGTATAGGTGTAAACCGCATAATAGCAAGCCTTATAGAGATTTCCAATGACAGGGACGGCATGATATGGCCACTATCCATCGCGCCCTACCAAATAATAATTTTAGCATTGAACGTAGCGAATAAGAAGGTTAAAGAATTAGCCGAAGATGCATATAAGAAGCTTTCGAAGGCAGGCTATGATGTCCTGTATGATGACCGTAATGAGTCTGCAGGAATAAAATTTAAAGACGCAGACCTAATCGGTATTCCCATAAAAATTATAGTTGGCGAAAAGAACGCGAAGAAAGACATCGTTGAAGTTAAAGAGAGGAAAACAGGCAAGGTAGAACAAGTAGAATCAGGCGGCCTTATATCCCACCTCAAGTTATTGATTAAATAGGCCAGGCCATGGTCAGAAAAATTTCCTTGACAATGTGATATTATTATAGTATAAATAACACATACCTTTTAAAAAGGAGGGAAAGTGGGTCTAAACAACCCACTTTTTTTGTCTATGGAAATCACTGATAAAGTAAGAGGGCTCATAGACGATTACCTTGAAGAAAATGGCATCGAACTCGTTGAAATTACATATAAGCGCGAACAGAATGGAATGGCCTTGAGGCTTTTGGTCGATACGCCAGAAGGCATAACTATAAATGAATGCGAAAAGTTAAATAATTATTTAAATGCCGCATTGGATAATGCTGATATTATAAATGAACATTACTTGCTTGAGGTTTCATCGCCGGGCCTGGACAGGCCTATTCTTACAGATAAGGACTTTGAGCGTTCAATCGGAAAGGTTCTTGATATAACGACGTATCAGGCAATAGATGGGAGAAAGACGCACGAGGGAAAACTAATAGGCATAGATAAGGATAACATAGTAATAGAATCGAACGGCATAAGCACTGTAATTCCGCGATCATCTATAGCCAGGGCGCGGTTTAAAATAGAGTTTTAATGAGGTGAACACATGAATGAAGAACTGCTGACGGTACTAGAGCACATAGAACGCGAGAAGGGCATAGATAAGGAGTTTCTCTTCAAGGCAATAGAGTCTGCTCTTGCTAGCGCTGCGAAGAAGATATTGGGTAAAAAAGATATAGATGTAATGGCATCGATAGACCGCTCCACAGGCGAAATAAAGATATTGAGCGAAGGAAAAGAGATAAAGTCAGCTGAATTCGGAAGGATAGCGGCTCAGACAGCCAAGCAGGTCATAATACAGAAGATCCGGGAAGCTGAGCGGGATATCGTCTTTGACGATTATCAGAAAAGGGTCGGCACAATAACGAGCGGATCAGTTCACAGGTTTGAGAAAGGTGATATCATCGTCGATTTGGGCAAGACAGAGGCCATACTGCCGAAGTCGCAACAATGCCAGAGGGAACGGTACAAGCAGGGAGATAGAATACGTGCTTATATACTCGAGGTCAATAAGACCGCCCATGGCCCTCAAATAGTTCTTTCAAGGTCTGACGCTAGTTTTGTTAAAAAGCTTTTCGAGATCGAAGTGCCTGAGATAACGGAAGGCATTGTGGAGGTAAAATCGATTTCGAGAGAGGCTGGAGAGAGGACAAAGATAGCAGTTTGGTCAAAGGATGAAAAAGTCGACGCGGTGGGTGCATGCGTTGGAATGAGAGGCTCGCGCGTCAAAGATATAGTGAGAGAGCTTCAGGGCGAGCGGGTTGATATAGTGAGATGGAGTGACGACCTGAAAGAATATGTCAAGGCAGCGCTTAGCCCAGCAGAGATCTCTGAGATAAAAATAGATAAAGCCAATAAAAAGATAGAAGTTATTGTGCCTGACGACCAGTTGTCGATAGGTATAGGTAAGCATGGTCAGAATATTAGATTGGCCTCAAAATTGATAGGTTGGGAGATGGACATAAGGGGAAAAGAAGAAAAAATTAAAGTAGCGACAGCTGAGGTGGAGACTAAGAAAGAAGAGGCAAAAGCTGAAAGTGGAAAAGTAGTTGAAGGTTTAAAGTCGAAGGTTGAAGGTGAAAAAGCGGTTAAATTAACCGATCTTGATGGAGTGGGAGCGAAAGTCGCGAAGATCCTAATAGATGCTGGATACATTACGGTTGAGAAGATTAATGGATTGACAGCGGATGATTTAACAAAACTCGATGGGATTGGAAAGAAAACCGCTGAAAAGATTATAAAGTCGGCTTTGAGCTATAAGCTGTAAGCGACAAATGAAAAATGATAAAAAAAGCTAAGGAAAAAGAAACCAAAGAAAAAAAGAAGAAACCGGCAACGAAGATAGTGTCAATAAAACTGAAGCCAAAGAAAGTTTCAACAAAGGCTCCGTCTATAAAGTCTATAAAGAAGAAGGTCGCTCTTAAAGAGAAGCCTAAAAAAGAAAAGCCAGCCGTCAAAGAAACTAAAATAATTGTCGAAGAAATAAAAAAAGTAGAAGTGGCCACACCTCCACCCCCTCCACCACCATCACCTACAGTTGAGAAGAAAGTTGTCGAAGAAGTAAAGTTACCCGAAGAGATAAAACCAAAAATATTAGAAGTCGAATTGCCGATCACGGTGAAAGACCTGGCTACGAAGATCGGTGCAAAACCAAATGAACTAATCGTGGAGCTGATGGCAAAAAGCGTATTTGCCACAATAAACCAGAACTTGGGCGAAGAGATTGTAAAGGACATACTAAAGACACGCAATATAGAGCTTAAGAGACCGTTGAAATTAGAGGATCAGGTTGTAAAAGAGCATAGAGAGCTTGAGGAAAAACAGGATATAAAACATTTGGTCAGCCGACCACCAGTAGTAACTTTCATGGGCCATGTTGACCATGGAAAAACGTCTCTTTTGGACTTCATACGGAAGACGCGTGTTGTAGATAAAGAGAAGGGCGGGATAACACAGCATATAGGTGCTTATGAAGTAAAGTTTAAGAACGGTTCTGTTACGTTTCTGGATACACCTGGCCACGAGGCGTTTACCGCCATGAGAGCCCGCGGCGCAAACGCGACCGACGTGGTTGTATTAGTCGTTGCAGCGGATGATGGTGTTATGCCGCAGACAAAAGAGGCGCTGGATCATGCAAGAGTAGCTGTGGTGCCTATAGTAGTGGCGATCAATAAGTGTGACCTTCCAACGGCAAATCTTGACAAGGTCAAAGGACAGCTCTCTCAGCTTGGCCTGACCCCTGAGGACTGGGGCGGAAAGACCATCACGGTGCCTGTGTCAGCCAAAACAGGAGAAGGTGTGGACCATCTACTAGAGATGCTTCTATTGGAGGCCGAGCTTTTGGAACTAAAAGCGAATCCAAATCTTAGGGCAAGAGGTGTTGTGATAGAAGGAAAACTTTCGAGCGGCCAAGGGCCGGTTGCAACAGTCCTCGTAAAGAATGGCACACTGCATGTAGGAGATACGGTGCTCACCGGGATGCATTATGGCAGAATCAAGGCGATGATGGACGACAAAGGTAATCGCGTAAATGAAGCTCTTCCATCGAAACCTGTGAGCATATTGGGGCTCTCAGGCGTTCCTATGGCCGGCGATGAATTTTTTGTGGTAAAGGACGAGAAGAAGGCAAGGGCCCTGTCGGTGCTAAAACAGGATGAGGCGCGCAGCCAGAAGCTCAAATCAGCCAAAAGAATTACACTGGAGGATTTCTATACTCAGCTGAAGGAGGGGATAGCAAAAGAGCTCGCTATCCTTTTAAAAGGCGATGTCCAAGGTTCAGTGGAGGCGCTTAAAAAATCGCTCGTCGAGTTGAATACGAAAGACGTGAAAATTGATATAATACATGCCGATGTAGGGAATATAAATGAATCAGATATAATGCTAGCGATGGTCTCCAATGCTGTAGTGATAGGATTTAATGTGAAGATAGATGAAGGCGCTCAAGCGCTCGCACAGAAAGAAGGCGTTGAAGTAAAGCTATATGGGATAATCTATGAAGCCATACAAGATATCATGGCCGCGATGGAGGGGCTATTAGAGCCGTATTCTAAGGAAGTCTTCGTTGGGAGAGCGCAGGTGAAGCAGGTATTTAAGGTCTCAAAAGTTGGCACAATTGCAGGGTGCCAAGTGGTGAAAGGGAAGATAGTTCGGACAGGGATTGCAAAATTGATAAGAGACAAGCAAATAGTCTATGAAGGGAAAATAGCGTCTTTAAAACGCTTCAAAGATGATATGCGCGAGGTAGCCGAAGGCTTTGAATGCGGCATCGGATTGGATAGGCACGACGATATAAAGACAGGTGACCTCGTAGAAATTTACACTATCGAGAAGGTCGCAAGGAGACTTGAGTCAAAGAAGTAAATTTTTCGGCTTCTCCATGAAGCGTTTACTTTTGGGCCTTGCAAAGAGGCGGTCCCCTCTCGGCCTTGTGCCTCGGGAGCCCTTTTGAGGGGCAGGAGGAAACAAAAGTTCCGCCATCAATGAGAAGCCGAAAAATTTTCGGATGTATTATTAAATGGCCACGAGGCCATGGGAGGGTTAGAGCCGTAAAGTTTTGCTAACGTCTAACTATAACCTAAACTATATACGCATAGTATCCATAAAAGTAGTAATAACATATTGAATAAATGAAACATAAACATTCCTTGATAGCAAAATTAGGCGAAGCCCCCTGGCCGAAGTGGCCATTTAGCGGCAGGACCCGAAAAATTTAAACCGTTTTGACAAAATGTTGAGGATTAAGAAATGAAAAAGAGAATCTTGAGTGGAATGAGGCCGACCGGGAGGCTCCATTTGGGCCATCTGGTAGGAGCGCTGAACAATTGGGTAGGCTTACAGGATTCGTATGAGTGCTTTTATATGGTTGCCGACTGGCACGCGCTGATGAGCGAGTATGAAGATCCGAAGGGCCTAAGAGAAGCCACGTATGAGATGGTGAGGGATTTTCTTGCCACTGGCCTAGATCCAAATAAATCTGCCATATTCATTCAGTCTCATGTGCCGGAACACTTAGAACTCGCGATGGTATTTTCTGATATTACACCCTTGGGGTGGGTCGAGAGGTGTCCGACATATAAAGAGCAGTTACGAGAGATTAAAGGGAGGGATCTAACCACATACGGCTTTTTAGGATACCCCATACTTCAGGCAGCGGACATAGCCGTGTATAAGGCAAATTCTGTTCCTGTCGGCGTAGATCAGATTCCGCATCTTGAATTGACTCGTGAGGTCATACGTCGATTTAACACTTTGTATAAAAAAAATTTATTCCCAGAGCCAGAGCCAATTCTAACTTCGAGGCCGAAATTGCTGGGATTAGACAACCGAAAGATGTCCAAGAGTTATGCAAACTATATTGCGCTATCCGATACGCCTAAAGAGATAGAGAAGAAGGTAGGTCAAATGATAACGGATCCGGCAAGGATAAAGTTGACAGATAAGGGTCATCCTGATATATGCAATGTATTCACTTATTATACGACATTCGCAAAACCTGAAGTGACTGCCGAGGCGAGGCAATGGTGCGAAGGTGCAAAACTTGGGTGCACAGAATGTAAGAGAAATTTTTCGAAGATCATATCTTCGTATCTCGAGCCGATAAGAACAAAGCACGAAAAAATTACGAATTCTGATATTGATGATATCTTGCATAACGGTGCAAAAAAAGCGAAAAGCAATGCGTCCAAAACGATGCAAGAGGTAAGACAGCTCATCGATTTTGTCATTTAAAGAAACATGACATATAAGGTTAAGCTCGAAGTTTTTGAAGGCCCACTCGACCTTCTCTTATATTTAATAAAGAAGGAAGAGATAGATATATACGATATCCCGATAGCAAAGATCACAGATCAGTATCTGGGATATATAGAGCTTATGAAACTATTGGACTTGAACATTGCTGGCGAATTTATAGTAATGGCCGCAACGCTTATGCATATAAAATCGAAGATGCTTTTACCTCCGGATCAGCTTGAGGGTGAAGAGAAAGAAGAGGAGGATCCGAGAGCGGAACTAGTCAGGCGCCTATTAGAATACAAAAAGTTTAAAGAGGCAGCACAGGAACTCTCGCATATGGAATCACATCAGAAACATTTCTTTGCAAGAGTTGGTGGAACGGACTTTAAGGATACATCATCGAAGGACGAATTCTTTGAGGCCAGCCTTTTTGACTTGATAACGGCCTTCACAAAAGTTTTAAAGGATATTCCTAGGGAAGCTTTTCATGAGGTAATAAAGGATGAATTCACTGTGTCGGAGAAGATTCATGACATATTACATCTATTGGTAGAAAAGAAAACTATATTTTTTACCGATCTTTTTAAGGTGGCTAAAAAAAGGGCAGAAATAATTACGATATTTTTGGCGCTGCTGGAGTTGATAAAAATAAGAGAGGTTATCGTTAGACAGACAGCTCCGTTTAGCGAGATAGAGATAATCCGTAACACGGAGTCAATCAAACCAACTGAAAATAAACAATAGCCAAGTAG
>JAHFGO010000010.1 GCA_023247385.1 Candidatus Omnitrophota bacterium
CAAACTATGTAGAACGCTCTTGAAAGACATAGGATATACCCATCCCAAGTACGGCTTCGATTACCATACCTGCGCGATACTGAATGCTATTCATACGCAGTCCCCAGATATAGCAAGGGGCGTCGATAAAGGCGGCGCAGGAGATCAGGGCATGATGATAGGTTATGCGTGCCGTGAGACGCCCGAGCTAATGCCGCTTCCTATAATGCTGGCTCATAAATTATGTTTGAGGCTGACAGAGGTTAGAAAGAATAATATCTTGAAATATCTTGGGCCTGACGGAAAGTCACAGGTTACAGTGGAGTACCATGATGGAAGGCCGTCACGGGCGACGTCTGTGGTAATAGCTTCGCAGCATCTGGAGGAAGTTGTGGATAAGAAGACGGACATGCTTTGCTGCGAGGCGCGCGACGAGATCATTGCCAAAGTAGTGAAGCCGGTTTTAAAAGATTATATTGATAGCGAGACCAAATTTTACATTAATCAGACTGGAAAGTTCGTAATAGGGGGGCCTCAGTCAGATACAGGCATGACAGGCCGCAAGATAATCGTCGATACATATGGCGGTTCCGTGGCGCACGGCGGAGGCGCATTTTCCGGCAAAGACCCAACCAAGGTAGACCGTTCCGCAGCATATATGGGAAGGTATATCGCAAAGAATCTTGTGGCAGCAGGAATTGCCGAAAAACTTCTAGTTCAGCTCGCCTATGTGATAGGCAGGCCTGAGCCAGTATCGCTCATGGTGAATACCTACGATACTGGAAGCTTAAGCGATGATAAGATAATAAAAATTATAAGAGATAACTTTGAATTGACCCCCCATGGTATAATTGCGGAATTAAAATTACGCGAATCAGATGGCGAAAGATTTAGAAGGGCAGCCGCCTATGGTCATTTCGGAAGGAACGAGGATGGCTTCACATGGGAGAGGATCGATATGGTCGATGATTTAAAGAAATATTTAAAATAATTTATTGCTAAATGAAAAACGGAGAATGCGATGAAATATGACGTGAAAGACCTGAAACTTGCAGAAAAAGGTAGGCTTCGCATAGAGTGGGCGAATGAATACATGAATGTTTTGTCCATTGTGCGCAAGCACTTTAGAAGAGAACGGCCGCTTAAAGGGTTAAAGATATCATGCTGCCTTCACGTTACTACTGAGACAGCAAACCTTGCCATAACATTGAAAGATGGCGGCGCTCAGGTTTTGGTGTGTGCGTCAAATCCATTAAGCACCCAAGACGATGTCTCGGCTTCTATGGTGAGGGACTTCAAGATATCCACTTTCGCCATCAAGGGAGAAGATAATAAAACCTATTATAGGCATATAAAAAATGTGTTAGAGCCAGGCCCAAACATCACGATGGACGATGGTGCAGATTTAGTATCAACCATACACAAAGAAAAAAGACATCTGGTAGGTAATATCTTGGGAGGAACAGAGGAGACTACGACAGGCGTTATAAGGCTGCGAAACCTCGAAAAGAAGCACTTACTTCTTTATCCGATAATTGCCGTAAACGATGCGAATACAAAGCACCTCTTTGATAACAGATATGGCACTGGCCAGTCTACGGTGGATGGAATAATACGAGCAACCAATATACTTTTATCCGGAACAAATTTTGTGGTGTGTGGTTACGGATGGTGCGGCAAGGGAGTTAGCATGCGCGCAAAAGGCATGGGCGCCAATGTAGTGATAGTTGAGACAAACCCATTGAAAGCCCTCGAAGCTGTTATGGATGGATATAGCGTGATGCCGTTAAAAGAAGCATGCAAAAAAGGCGATATCTTCGTCACTTTAACTGGCGACAGGAGCGTTATTAGAAAGGAACATTTTGAACTGATGAAAGGCGGCGCCATAATTGCAAATTCAGGCCATTTCAACATAGAGATAGATATACCAGCTTTAGAAAAGTTATCCAAAGCCAAGCGAAAGATTAGAGAATTTGTAGAAGAATATACGCTTAAAGACAATAGACGCATAAATCTTTTAGGTGAAGGCAGGCTGATAAATCTTGCAGCAGCAGAAGGTCACCCGGCAAGCGTTATGGATATGAGTTTCGCCAATCAGGCACTATGTTGCGAGTATATAGCAAAGAATTATAAAAAATTAGAGAAGAAAGTCTACAAAGTTCCGGATTTCATAGATAAGAATATCGCTAAATTAAAATTGGAATCTCTGGGTGTGAAAATAGATTCTCTTACTAAAGAACAGGAAAAGTATTTGGATAGTTGGGAGCTTGGAACATAGAAAGGAGTTATTAGATGGGAAGAAGGCCGCTTGACATGGATGGGCTGGCTCATGGTTTGGCATTAACCGACAATATCGAAGAAAAAAAGAAACTTGCCAAAAAGATAGTCGCCATGACATATAAAAATGGGATTTACCTTTCCAGTATAAATGAATTTTACCTGGCGCGTGGTAGGAACGAAATTCCGGCAAATTTCACAGTGCCAGCGATAAATTTAAGAACTCTGACCTACGACCTCGCAAAGGCCATATTTAGAGTCGCAAAGAGAAATAATGCGGGCGCCTTCATATTTGAAATTGCAAAATCAGAAATGGGATATACGAATCAGCCCGCATTCGAATATACTGCCATGTGCCTTGCCGCCGCAATAAAAGAAGGATGGTCTGGTCCGGTTTTTATTCAGGGTGACCATTTTCAAATTAATTCAAAAAATTATAAAGAAAACCCTAAGAAGGAGATAGACGGCACAAAGGCATTAATAACTAACGCCATCGAAGCCGGATTTTATAATATAGATATAGATTCATCAACGCTTGTCGATCTGTCCAAGAAAAACATAAAGAAACAGCAGGAGGCCAACTACGAAGTATGCGCGCTCCTTACAAATTTTATAAGGCAGAATCAACCACGCGGTATAGAGATTTCTGTTGGCGGCGAGATAGGAGAAGTCGGCCATCAGAACTCAACGGTGGAGGATTTAAGGGCATTTATGGAAGGCTATAGAGAGCGCCTTCGTAAAGGAAGGTGCGGGATAAGTAAAATAAGCGTCCAAACAGGCACCTCGCACGGCGGGGTGGTCTTGCCCGATGGTGGAATCGCCAAAATGAAGCTCGATTTTGATACCCTAAAGAATTTATCTAAGATGGCCCGAGAAGAATATGGCCTAGCTGGTGCTGTCCAGCACGGCGCATCAACACTTCCTCCGGAGGCCTTTGGCAAATTTCCGGAAGTTGGAACCGCAGAAGTTCATTTGGCAACGGAATTTCAGAATATGGTATATGAAAGCATTTATTTTTCTAAAGAGTTAAAGGCTGAAATCTATAGCTGGCTTAAATCTACTCAAAGTGCAGAGAGAAAGGCCGATCAGACAGAAGAGCAGTTCATCTATAGCACCAGGAAGAAAGCTCTCGGTTATTTTAAAAATAAGATATTAGGCCTGCCGAGCGATGCGAGAAGTGCGATATCAAAAGAAGTGGAGGTAAAGTTCGAATTCTTGTTTGAAAGGCTAAATGTTTCTAATACAAAAGATGCGATAGGCAAATACACCAAACTAGAAAGAGTGATCTCGAGAAAACGTAAGGAGCAAGCCCCCGCAAATATCGAGATGAGAGAAGAGGGCGCAGACTAGTTTTAAGCTCTCTTATTTATAAGATATATTCCTAGGATAGAGAATATGACATTACCAAGCCATGCTGATACAATAGGCGGGAGGATTCCTGCTTTTCCAAACGCGAGGCTTATAGCGATAAAGGCGTAGTATAATAATCCAATTGCTATGCTCATGCCCACACCGATCAACACGCCACCTCTGGTTGTTATGAGAGCAAAAGGCGCACCTATCAAAATTATTATGAGACTTATAACTGAGAATGCTATCTTGTAATGCAGGTCCACCGAGAGCATTCTAACAAGTTTCGTGCCAGCACCTTTAAAATTATTTATGTATTTTTTTAATTCTCTGTAGCTTACGTAATCAGCACGCCACTCCCTGTTCGCAAAATCGCTTGGCCTCTCTTTCAAAGCGATAACCTTCTCATTGAAGAATAAAGGCTTGCCTATCATTCTGCCTACATTGTCAATTCTGTACATTATAACTTTCGAAAATTTCCACCCCTCGTCAGTCCACGCGCCGCTCTGGGCTGTAATCTTCGATACGAGATTCTCCGATGCATCATGTTCATGAATTATAATATCGCCGAGGGTCTTCTTCTCGGTATCATAATTCTTCGCGAATACGATTCTGTTGCCAGCCCCGTAGACAGCCACATTCTCTATTATTTTTGCCTGACTGGATTTGCGTTTCTGGCTTTCAAGCTCATCTCGTCTTATCACACTTGATACCTTGGAGCTCACAGGTATAATCTTGTCGTTGACAATAAAAGTTATCATGCTTATCAAAAATCCTATTATCAATATCGGCGCCAAGATACGCCAGAGGCTTATCCCGCTGGATTTCATCGCTGTGATCTCGTTATTTTTGTTTAAATTGCTCAATATGTATATGGTTGATAGAAGGGCGGCCATCGGCGTTACCTGCAGAAAGATGGTGGGAGCATAGTATACGTAAAATGCGATTATTGAGGTGAATGGTATTTTGAACTTTACTATATCCTCTATAAAAGAGAATATATCTATTATTACCGCCATTATGATAAATATAAAAAGGCACCACAAGAAAGGCCCTAAAAATGCTCTCACCATGTATCTGTCTATAATTTTCATCGTCTCACAACCCTCTTGCAAGAGCGAGGCACCTTACCTCTTTTGCGCCATTAGATAATAACGCCTTTGCGCATTCACTTAAAGTAGCCCCTGTTGTCATCACATCATCTATAAGCAATATTCTTAAGCCTTTTACGCTAGTGCCGTCCCGTATCTTAAATACGTTTTTTAGATTTGTTAACCTTTGGCCTCTGGAAAGTTCATTTTGGTGCCTTGTTGAAATGGGTTTTTCTAATATATCTCGAATTGATATATCGAACTCTTTCGACAGACTAGAGGCTAACATATTAGATTGATTGAAACCTCTTTGTCTTAATCTGCGGCTATGTAGCGGCACAAATGTGATGATATCTAAATCATACATAATTTCATGGTTATCTCTTATGAAATCTTCCATGAGACCTGATAACGCGCCGCCTAAGGCGAGCTTCTTTTTGTATTTGAATAGGTGGATTAACTCTTTTAAAACACCATCGTAAAGACATGCTGAATACGCCCTTTTGAAATAAAGCCCTGTCTTCTGACAACATGGCTCTGGGTGCGGTTTTATTTGGCTTAAACAAAAATCGCAGACACCTAATTTATTTAATGCGTCGAGGGTTCTGTTGCAAGTAGCACAATGTAACGGATAGAGAAGATTTATGAAATTCTTTGCGATTGCGATTATAGCTTGGGTCATTTTAGGATATGATAACATGCTGCGGAGAGATTTGTCAAATTCAACAATAAGGCCCGGCTTGAAAAAACCGGGCCTTATTGCATAAGGTCCTTCGAAAGCTCCCTTTTGTCGCTTTCTCAGGATCAAATTTCGCTTCGCGAAATTTGATTATATCTTCACTACGCTTGTTGCCTGCTCGCCTTTAGGGCCCTGTTTTATTTCGAATTCAACTTCTTGGCCTTCCTCTAAAGACTTATAGCCATCGCCCTGGATCGCGCTGTGATGCACGAATACATCCTTGCCATTCTCAGGAGTAATAAATCCATAACCTTTTTGGTTTGAGAACCATTTAACTTTACCTTTTGCCATTACTCTTACTACCTCCTTTCAACTCTAATTTAATAAATAATGGATGGAGCATAAAAAAACCGCAAGGTCAGTTATCCATACCTTACGGCCCAAGACTCCCAATCCTTATTTACTATCAAATTAAATATATCATACGCCCCAGCCTTTGTCAACTATTTTTGTAAGTAATTTTTGTAAGTAATTTCTATTGACCTAATTATAATCGTTATATAAGATATATGTACTAAAAACCGGATAGTGTATGGTAAAAGACAATTTGTTCACTACGCCTTCAGGCGATAGATGGAAGAGGATAGGCACTCAGAGAAGGGCAGGGCTGCTCGTCCCTTTATTTTCCGTATACTCTAAAAATAGCATAGGCATAGGCGATTTGCACGATTTGAAACTACTTATAAACCTCTGCGATAAGGTAGGCTCTTCTATCTTGCAGCTTCTGCCGATGAATGAGGCTGGAGGCACAAACTGTCCATACGATGCTGTAAGCTCTTTTGCTTTGGAGCCGCTATACATATCCTTTGAAGATTTACCGGCTGCAAAAAAGAAGGATATAAAAACAAAAATATATACTATAAAAGGGAGATTTCCTGCTGGATCAATCCATGTGGACTACAGCCTCAGGGCAGAGAAGCTGTGCCTTCTCTGGGACGTATATATTGAGACAGGCGACAATGATTCCAAGGAATTTAAGAAATTTATCGACAAGAATGACTATTGGCTCAATAATTTCGTATTATTCAAAGTGCTTAAAAACCATTATGGGGGTAAGCCGTGGTATGAATGGGAGGATAGATATAAGAATCGGGATAGCCGCCAGTTAAACATTTTTCAAGAGACGCATAAAGAGGAAATCGGGTTTCAAAAATGGCTGCAATGGACCGCATTTAACCAATTCACTAGAGCAAAATCCTATGCTAAGTCGAGAGGCGTCTTGATAAAAGGTGATCTGCCGATTTTGATATCGCGGGACAGTGCCGACGTGTGGGCGCATCCGGAATTTTTCAAACTGAACCTTGCAGCGGGCGCGCCCCAAGATATGTATTGCGCCAAAGGTCAAAGGTGGGGGATGCCAACTTATAACTGGGATGGAATAGCAGCAGATGGCTATAGGTATCTAAAAGAGAAGTTGAAATTCGCAGAAAATTTTTACGATATATTGAGAATAGATCATGTGGTTGGGATATTCCGCATATGGAGCATTTCTTATAATGAGCCATTAGGAAATGAGGGCTTGAATGGCTTTTTCGACCCCATTGATGAAAATAAGTGGAAAGCGCACGGCCGCCAGATTCTATCTGTGATGATCGATTCTACAAACATCCTACTTTGTGCAGAAGATCTAGGGTTGATACCAAAGATATGCCCAGAGACATTAAAAGAGTTTGGCATACCCGGCAATGATGTCCAGCGATGGACTAAAGACTGGAAAATCAGGCATGATTTTCTTAAACCCCAAGACTACAGGTTTCTTTCCGTAGCAATGCTGTCTACGCACGACACGACAAACTGGGCGGCGTGGTGGGAGAATGAGGCGGGAACAATTGACGAAGAGCTCTTTATACGTAAATGCCGTGAGCGAGACATAGATTATGAGAAAGTGAAAAACATGTTGTTCAATCCTTCCCGTTCAAGACGCGGTAGGTTAAGATGGCTTGATGCTATTGATTCAAACAATATTCTAATTGATATTTTAGGTAAAGCCAAAGAGGAAGTCGCGGATTTTATAGATATATATAAAAATACCTATAAGGAAAAAGAGAAGCTTTGGAAACACCTAAATATTAAAGGGCCAATGAGAGAAAAGGCCGATTCCAAGATTGTAAGCGAGGTGCTAAAGATGACCTTGAGATCGAAATCAATCTTTTGCATAGAGCTTCTGATAGACTATCTCTATCTAACTAATATATTTAAAGGCGATCCCTATAAATACCGAATCAACAGGCCCGGGACGATAAGTCAAGATAACTGGTCTTTGACTATTCCCGTTCCTCTCGAAGATCTATTAAAATACAAGATTTGCAAAGATATTAAACGCATAGTATCCTCTTCTGGAAGAATATGAAAAAAAGTTATATCGTATTCTTTGACTTCGATAATACCATCACGAAATTTGACATTTTGGATGATATGCTACTACGTTTCTCGAAAGACGATAATTGGATCGAGCTGGAAGAGAAATGGAAACGATGGAAGATAGGTTCAAGGGAATGTCTCGAAGGCCAGATGGCAGGCATCAGGATAACCAGAAAAGATTTAGATAGATATCTATCTAAAATAAAATTAGATCCTTATTTTAAAAAACTGATAGAGTTATTTAAGTCAAAAAAGATAAAGTCGATAATCTTAAGCGACGATTTCGATTATATATTAATGCGAGTTTTGCGTAATAACAATATTCCAAATGTGGAAACTTATTCTAACAAAGTGAAGATTGTCAAAGACCGCCTCATTCCGAGTTTTCCATATATTAATAAAGACCATAGAAAATGCGGCCATTGCAAAAAGATAAATCTATTAGCAAATAAAGGCAGGGGCTTGACGACGGTTTATGTAGGAGACGGATTATCAGACCTGTGTCCTGCGATAGAGGCAGAGATCGTATTTGCGAAAGGCCCCTTGCAGGAGTATCTTAAAAAGGAGCGGTTAGGTTACATCCCTATTAAAGGATTGAAAGACGTTTATAACTATTTTAAATACCTGTCTTAAGGTATAAGAAGGGAACCTGTCATGAAGATGAAACAAAAGACATTAAATGATGAATTATTAGAACTAGAAGCAAAGTACTGTTCTTGGGGTGATACGGTTCATTATGTGGAAAAACCCACTATATTTAAACGCGCTCAAGGCAGTTACCTATACGATAAGGACGGCGTAGAATATCTCGATCTACAGATGTGGTATTCGGCGGCAAGTTTTGGTTATAAGAATGAGCGATTAAACAACGCCTTGACAGCGCAGGTCGACCGTCTTCCGCAACTTGCCTGTCAATATCTGCATGAAGAGAAGGTGAGGCTGGCGGCAAGCTTAGCCCAGAGGATAGAGAGGACGTTCGAAGAGAAGGGGAGAATACATTTCAATGTGGGCGGTTCTTCTGCTATAGAGGATTCGCTGAAGCTCGTAAGAAATCATACTGGCAGAAATCTCGTATTTGCATTCATGGGAGGCTACCATGGCAGGACGCTGGCGGCGTCGGCTATAACATCGAGTTTCCGGTATAGAGAGAAATTCGGTCATTTCGGAGACAGAGCCTTCTTCGTGCCATTCCCTTATTGTTTCAGATGTCCATATGATAAGAAGAGAGAATCGTGTAGCCTATATTGTGTTAAACAGTTCGAAAGGCTATTTGAGACTGAATACTATTCCATTGTAAATAAAAAGACTAAGGCATGCGAATTTGTCGCTTTTTATATAGAGCCTGTTCAAGGGACAGGCGGCTATATAATTCCACCTTATGAATATTTTTCGGAACTGAAAAAGATTATCGATGCATACAACATATTATTGGTAGATGATGAGATACAGATGGGATTTTTCAGGACAGGCAAATTCTGGGCAATCGAGCATTTTAACGTCACGCCTGATATAATCGTATTCGGCAAGGCCCTCACGAACGGCTTAAACCCGCTTTCAGGCATTTGGGCAAAAGAGGAGTTAATATCTCCAGACGTATTTCCGCCAGGCTCCACCCATTCAACATTTTCATCGAATACTCTTGGCACGGCTGTGGGTTTAGAGGTTATGAAATTAATCGAGGATGAAAATTTTGCTACGGATGTGCCAAAAAATGGTAAATACTTTATTTCGCGCCTCAAGAGATTACAGAAAAAATACTCGCAAATAGGTGATGTGGATGGCATTGGACTTGCACTGAGAGTCGAGATGTGCCAGAAAGACGGGTATACGCCAAATAAGGAATTGACGGATACGATGGTAGAAATCGGTTTGAGCGGGAAACTGACGAGCGGCGGGAAGAACCGCGGCCTTATATTAGATGTGGGTGGCTATTATAAGAACGTCTTTACGCTCGCACCATCATTCTATATCACGGAAAAAGAGATAGATCTTGGCGTGGCGCTGTTCGAGGAAGCGCTCTTAAAGGCTATAAGACAGTCTTAGATGACAAAGAAACTTCGCATAAACCCAACTTTACACTTAGAGAAGTTCCATATGCTATCGTATCGAGGAGGCATATGAAACGACAGGCGTGGGGGACTAGGCTTGGCATCATAATGGCCGTTGCAGGCAGCGCAATAGGGCTTGGTAATTTTTTGCGCTTTCCCGTTCAGGCAGCCTCAAATGGCGGCGGCGCATTTATGATACCGTATTTCATCTCCCTTTTTTTACTGGGCATTCCACTTATGTGGGTGGAGTGGACTCTGGGCCGGTATGGCGGCGGCTTTGAGCACGGCACTGCGCCGGGAATTTTTCACACCATGTGGCAGAAGAATAGATTCATAAAATATTTTGGCGTGATAGGAATATTTGGGCCGCTTGTCATATTCATCTATTATACTTATATAGAGTCTTGGACGCTCGCTTACAGTTTTTTTGCACTTAGCGGTAGATACGCTGGTGCGACTACACAACTTTCAATGCAGTCTTTCCTAAAGGGCTTCCAGGGGCTCGAACATAACCAATATTTTTCTAACTTAACACCGGCGTATATATTTTTCATAATAACATTTTTGGCAAACATAACCGTTATCTACTATGGGATAAAAGGAGGCATTGAAAAATTGTGTAAAGTGGCAATGCCGCTTCTTTTTGTATTCGGAATAATAATAATGATAAGGGTCCTTGCGCTCGGCACGCCAGATCCGACACGCCCCACTTGGAGTCTGATAAACGGGCTTGGGTTTCTATGGAATCCAAATTTCAGTGCTTTGAAGAGCGGCCGTGTATGGCTTGCCGCAGCAGGCCAGATATTTTTTACTTTGAGTGTGGGCATAGGTGTCATACTCACTTATGCGAGCTATCTTTCAAAAGGCGACGATGTTGTCTTATCTGGGTTATCAGCTGTCAGCATGAATGAGTTCGCCGAAGTTATTATAGGAGGGAGCATAGTGATACCAGCTGCCTTTGTATTCTTCGGACCCGTAGATATCGGGGTAATAGCAAAAAGTGGCGCTTTCAATCTTGGATTCGTTACCATGCCTTTAATATTTGAGAAGATAATCTTTGGGGCATTCTTCGGCTGTATATGGTTTTTGCTTCTATTCTTGGCCGGAATAACCTCTTCAGTATCTCTGGCGCAGCCCGCCGTTGCATTTTTGGAAGACGAATTCAATATTACGAGAGCAAAGGCAGTGTCGATCTTTGGCATCGCGACTTTTATACTTTGTCAACCCGCCATATTTTTACTTGGCAAAGGCGTTGTGAATGAGTTAGACTTCTGGGGCGGTACATTTTGTTTGGTATTATTTGCCACAGTCGAAATCATTCTTTTTGCCTGGATATTTGGCACGGAGAAGGCTTGGGAGGAGATCCATCGCGGTGCCGACATGTCTGTTCCAAAAATTTATAAATTCATAATCAAATATGTAACGCCGTTATTTTTATTGTTCGTGTTGGGGTTTTGGTTATATCAGGACGGCATGCCTGTAATTTTAATGAAGAATGTATCAGCATCCGATAAGCCATTTGTTTTCGCCACACGCCTTTTCCTGACCATTATTTTCATCGTATTGGCCATTATGGTGAAGATCGCATGGCGCAGGAAACGAAAAGAGGTTGGGCCATGAACCATTTCGGCTGGATTTTTCTTATACTATCTTGTATGGTCATAACAATTCTAGTCATCTTCTGTTTCTATAAGATATTCACTAAAAAGAAGCTGGATTAATCAATTGCATTATGTTAAACGATGAACAAAATTGATATAAAGAGTCTGTCGAAAAATGAGCTCGAGAGCAAGCTGAAAAAGCTGGGAGAAGCCACTTACAGGGCACGGCAGATCTTCAAGTGGCTGTACAAAGTCGGCGTGGCGTCATTCTATGATATGACGGATATTCCACTAAATTTTAGAAAAATTCTAAAGAATAACTTCTACATAATGCACCTTGTAGTGGTGGATTCCAAGCATTCTTCATTGGATGGCACTGCAAAGTATTTATTTAAGCTGAAAGATGGGAATACGATCGAAAGTGTATTCCTGCCAGAGCCTAAAAGAAATACTATATGCCTATCCTCGCAGGTGGGATGCAAGTATGCATGCAGTTTTTGTGCGAGCGCACCATTCGGTTTTGTCAGAAATTTAAGCACTTCAGAGATTATAGACCAGGTCATCATTTTAAAGAAAGAAAAATTTTCTTCCAATATCACCAATTTAGTATTCATGGGAATAGGCGAACCATTGGATAATTATAATAACGTAATCAAGGCAATTAGAATTTTCAATGATAAGGATGCAGTCAATATAGGAGCAAGAAAAATTACTATTTCAACTTGCGGTATAATCCCGGGAATAAAAAAACTTGAAAACGAGCACCTCCAGATAGAACTTTCGGTTTCATTGCATTCCGCCCATAATAATGTGAGGTCGAAGCTCATTCCAATAAATAAGAAATATCCTCTGCGAGATTTGATAGACGCTTGCAAAGAATATATAAAAAATACCAATAGGATTATAACTTTTGAGTATATACTAATAAAGGATGTGAATAGTTCAGAAGGAGATGCGCTAGGGCTGGCAAAGCTTCTTGAGAAGATTAAGTGTAAAGTGAATACTATATCGTATAACCAGATATCGGCAAAAAATTATAAGGCACCCTCCGCTAGAGATGTAAAGAAGTTTATGCAGGTATTGAAGCGCGAAGGCATCAATGCAGTCATGCGCAAATCCAAGGGAGAGGATATAGATGCAGGATGCGGCCAGCTCAGGATAGCGAGATTATGAAACTTCGCATAGACCAAACTTTTCAGTTAGAGAAGTTCCATATCCTATTGTATTAAGGAGGGATATGAAAAATAGCGACAAAATAAAAAGGGCAATAGCATTCTATTCTTTCGTCATGCTATTTTTTATACTTCTCCCTGTCATCCTGGCCTATTCTTTGGGTTATCATATAGATTTTAAAGAGTTGAAAATATACAAGAGAGGGATAATTTACATAACCAGCCATCCTACAGGAGCTTTTATATACATAAATGGAAAACTGCATACTGATCTTACCCCTGCACAGATAGAGGAATTAAAGCCGGGCACATATAGGATGGAAGTACGGCGCGAAGGGTTCTACCCGTGGGAGAAAGAAGTGGTTGTGAAGCCGAATATGGTAACTAAGGCAGAACATATAATTCTATTCCCAATCGTCCAGGAGACGAAAAGGATAGGAGAGGAGGAGACAATAGATTTTGCCGTATTAAATAAAAGCAATATATATTATATGGCAAGATCAGGATTATTCAGATCGAATATAGATGGCAGCTCTTTTAAAAAACTTTCCTCATATTCTAATTGGCCTAAAAAAATAGTTAATAAAAAGTTCTCTACTGATGGAAATAAATTTTTATATTTCGACGAAAGAAATATATGGGTTGTATATTTAAATCTGGATAAGACTATTGTGCAAAATGGTGAAAATGCGCATGTGGAAGAGGTCTTGATATCTGAAGATCCAATTGTAGATGTATTCTGGCACTCGCTGTCTAACTATATAATAATCATCACAGAGAAGTACGTAGATGTTCTGGAGCTACAGGGTGGGGGCAAACGCAATACAGCTACCCTGTATAAATTTAATAAGAAGCCAAAAGGGCTATATTATGATGAAGGCAGCGATTCGCTGTATTTTACTGATGCCAAGCGAAGCGCCGATTCAAAAGAGGCGACTTACCTATATAGATTGGATCTGCGGCAGACATTTTTCAGTAAGCTTATGCAATTATTTACAAAGAAAGAGGTTGAAACGCTGGATGAAAAGAGATGAATTCTACAGGCGCCTATTCGAAATAATACCAGGACTTTTAACATGGTCTACTTTGATAACTCTGTTCATACTCGCCTTCGTAAAACCTATATGGGTTGCCATATTTGTGATAACCTTTGATGTATACTGGGTAATAAGGGTAAGCTACCTCACCATGCTTCTCGTGTTTGCATATGGGAGGCTGGAAAAAGAGAAGAAGATAGACTGGCTTAAAGATTGCGAGTCTTTAGGCTCGATAGATGGGTTTGAATACGGAGATATTTACCATGTGATACTCTTTCCTGTTTACAAAGAGGGCCTTGAGATATTAGCGCCTTCTATCTCAGCGCTTGAAAATGCAAATTATCCAAAAGAGAAAATGATCATCATCTTGAGCACAGAGGAGCGTGCTGGCGAGAACGCATGGAACAACGCCTTAGCCTTGAAGGAAAAATATAACAATAGTTTCTTCCAGTTCTTAGTTACAAAACATCCTGACAATATCATAGGCGAGATAAAGGTCAAGGGCGCTAATGCCACATGGGGCGCAAAAGCGTTGAAATATTTTCTGGATTCCAAAGATATAGATTACGGTCATGTCATAATGTCCTGTTTCGATGCCGATACGTGCGCGGATAGAGAATATTTTGGCTGTCTCAGTTATCACTATCTGACAAATCCCAATAGGCTGCGCTCAAGTTATCAGCCAATCCCAGTATATAACAACAATATATGGCATGCCCGCTCAATAGCACGCATATTGGAGCTAGGCGCAAGCTTCATGCAGATGGTGGAGACTATGAGGTTAGAGAAGTTTGTGACATTCTCAAGTCATAGCATGAGCTTTAAAACTCTGGTTGAAGTGGGATATTGGCCCGTGGATATGATATCAGATGATTCTGCCATATACTGGAAATGTTTTCTACACTTCAATGGAGATTATTCTGTTATTCCAATGTATGTGACGGTCTCAATGGACGTCGCGACTGAAAAAAGCGTAATCGGCACAATAATAAAACAATATAAACAGAAAAGGCGCTGGGCTTGGGGTGTCGAAAATTTTCCTTATGTTTTAATGGGATTTTTAGAGAATAGAAAAATACCTTTGAGAAAGAAGATAAGGCGCGCATTCCACATTTTGGAAAGCCATTATACATGGGCTGTCTGGGCCATAATTATAACATTTGTTGCTCCCCTTCCTCTTATATTCGGCGGCGGGCTATTCAGACAGACCGCCATAGGTTTTAATCTTCCAAGCGTGGCAGCCGCATTATTCAGGATGTCATTATTTACAATACTCGTGTGTGTATTCATAAGCGTTAAGCTGCTTCCGCCTCGTCCTAAGGATGTGAAGCCGGCCAAGGGGCTGGTCATGATAGCACAATGGCTGCTTTCGCCGCTAGTGGTTGCGCTACTGGGTTCAACACCCGCACTTGACGCGCAGACCCGCCTCATGCTGGGTAAATACCTGCATTTCCATGTGACAGAAAAGTCTCGCCACGGCCATGCGGTGCAATAACAATAAGAGAATAGAAGATTTTACTTGCGGTGAAAATATATTTGTGATAGAATTTTATACATAAAAAATAGTCCCGAGTTGCCCTCGCTTACATCAAGCGACGAGGGACTATTTGCCTACAGAAAACAACAGCAAATCGGAGGTGAGATGATGGGAAAATATTTGAGCGTGATTATTGGTGCCGTCGTTGCCCTTCTTGGACTTTGGGGGCTCATGGGTTGGTGGAGTGATTTCCTTTTAGTCTTAAGAGGCTCCATCCCAGCAATGCTCATATTTGGTGGCATCATAGCAGTGATAGCTGGAGTGAGCGAATTAAAGGATGGGCTCGCTTCCAAAAAAGAAGAGAAGAAATAATCAAAATTTCAGCTTTCAGCTATCAGCATCAAGCTGATAGCTGAAAGTCCCATCTAAAACCGCACATTACCACAACGCTACTAATAGTATTTCAAATTCCAATATATACAATATATAGTATTTTTCTTGACTTATCTAAGAAGATGTGATATATTTTAACATCGTTCGTTAAAGGGGAAGTCCCTCGCGTCCATGCGTAAACAAAGGACGCTCGGGACAAATTTTACGAAGTAAAATTTGGAGAGATAAAAAATGAAAGACGCTAGTTTATTAAGTTCAGCATTATCTGAAAATGCTGGAACTATTTTGGAGAAGCGGTACTTGAAGAGAGATGACAATGGGAAAGTTATAGAAACGCCTGAAGACATGTTTCGAAGGGTTGCGCGAAATATCGCTACCGCAGATTCGTATTACGGGAAGAATGGCGATGAGGTGGCTAAAACTGAAGAAGAGTTCTTCGAAATGATGAGAAATTTGGAGTTTTTGCCAAACTCTCCTACTCTAATGAATGCCGGCAGGGAATTGCAGCAACTATCCGCATGTTTTGTCTTATCGATAGACGATTCGATGGAATCTATCTTCGAGACGATTAAAGATACAGCATTAATACATAAAAGTGGCGGCGGCACAGGCTTCAGCTTCTCCCGTTTACGTCCTAAAAACTCTCCGGTTCGTTCCACCGGCGGCATCTCAAGCGGGCCCGTCTCATTTATGAAAGTCTTTAATGCCGCAACCCAGGCAGTAAAACAGGGCGGCACGCGAAGAGGCGCAAACATGGGGATATTGAGAGTAAACCATCCCGATATCTTGGAATTTATAACCTGTAAGGAAAGCAACAGGGAGATAACTAATTTTAATATATCTGTTGCAGTCACAGAAGATTTTATAAAGAAGGCCATAAAGAATGAAGAGTATGATTTAGTAGATCCGCATATGAAAAAAACCGTTCAACGGCTCAACGCTAAAGACGTTTTGGATTTAATAATAAAAATGGCATGGAAGAATGGCGAGCCAGGCATAATCTTTATTGATAGGATAAATAGAGATAACCCAACTCCCGAAATTGGCGAGATAGAATCAACTAATCCTTGCGGAGAGCAGCCGCTACTGCCTTACGAAAGTTGTAATCTAGGCTCCATAAACTTAGCGAAGATGGTGCATGACGGAGAGATCGAATGGGAGTGCTTAAGCCAGGCCGTTGAGAGGGCAGTCCATTTTCTTGACAACGTCATAGATATGAATTCGTATCCGCTGAAAAGAATAGAACAGATGACGAAAGCCAACCGCAAGATAGGGTTGGGCGTTATGGGTTTTGCTGATATGTTAGTTATGCTGGGCATCAATTACGATTCCGAAGAGGCTATCAGATTAGCTGAAAGAGCCATGAAATTTATATTAGAGACTTCTCAGGCTGCGTCTGAAAAATTAGCAAGAGAAAGAGGCGCATTTCCAAATTTTGATAAGAGCGTATTCAGCAAAGCCGGATCGGGTCGCCGAAGGAACGCGACCCTTACTACTATAGCACCAACAGGGACGCTATCCATAATTGCGAACTGCTCGAGTGGGATAGAGCCTATATTTGCTATCTCCTATGTAAGGAATATATTGGATAACACGAAACTAATAGAGGTTCATCCTTATTTTAAAGAAGTTGCGGAAGATAAAGGATTCTATTCAAACGAGCTTATGAGTTTAATAGCACAAAAGGGAAATATCAGAGGGTTCAATGAAATACCGCAAGATATACAGAGGCTATTTGTAACAGCTCATGATATTACGCCCATCTGGCATATAAAGATGCAGGCAGCATTTCAAAAATATACCAATAACGCCGTATCTAAAACAGTGAACCTTCCTTTTGATGCAACTGTCGAAGATGTGCACAAAATCTATGTGCTGGCATATGAAGGTGATTGCAAGGGTGTGACCATATACAGAGATAATTCAAGAGAAGAACAAGTGCTGAGCAAAACCCCGGCTCAAGAGACAGAAAGAGCAAGCCCCCCTACAAAGATAATACCACGGCCGAGACCCAATGTCACTACCGGCACTACAACAAAGATAGCCACGGGTTGTGGTAGTTTATATGTCACTATAAACGAAGATGAAAAGGGATCGCCTTTTGAAGCATTTATGTCGATGGGAAAGGCAGGCGGATGCGCCATGAGCCAACTTGAGGCTATAGGCAGGCTTGTATCGCTTGCTTTAAGGAGCGGTATAGACACGCACTCTATTATAGAACAGCTTCGCGGCATAAGGTGTCCTTCGCCAAGCTGGGAGAAGGGCGGGAGGATATTCTCGTGTAGTGATGCGATAGCCCGCGTAATAGAGAGAAGGATACAGGATGCGAAGACGCGACCAAGTCAAACTAGCCTTGCTCGACCCTTGAGCGCTGAGGCAAGCTTTAAAAGTAATAGTTCGAAGACCGGCGATATCGTAGGCGTCTGCCCTGATTGCGGAGGCGCACTATGGCATGTTGAAGGCTGTATGGTATGCAATTCCTGCGGCTACTCTAAATGCGGCTAATTTATAAATTTTACGTTCGGCCCTTGTAAAAATAGAATTTTATGGTACACTTATTATAATAATAAACAAGGGAGGTGTTTATGGATTGGTTGACGTTCGTTGTAGTTGATCCTGTGAAGGCAATGCTTGTTAAAATCTGGAGTTATATTCCTGCCATAGCAGGGGCGATTGTCATCCTAGTTGTAGGCTGGTTGATAGCAAAGCTGGTTGAGGCTATAGTTATAAGGGTATTGAAGGCAGTACGCCTTGATACAGCAAGCGACAAGGCCGGCATCGCAAATATTCTGGCTCAGGGTGAGATAAAATTGAGCTTATCTGAGCTGATTGGCGCAATAATTTATTGGCTTGTTATTTTAGTAGTTATAGCGACTGCTTTAAATGCGCTCAATCTTGCGATAGCGGCGGATTTGATATCGAGACTTGTCGCATACGTGCCGAATATTCTGGCTGCCGTATTCATCCTTGTGTTAGGGTCGTTTTTGGCGAATTTCGTTGCGACGATAGTGCGCACATCTGCCAGTAACGCAGGGCTCAAAAGGTCAAAACTTTTGGCCCAGATAACGCAGGCTGTATTGGTAATATTTGCTGTCATTATTGCAATCGAACAGCTTAAAATAGCGTCGGCGGTGTTGGTGCTGGCAGTAAATATTATTTTGATGTCGATTGGCTTGGCCATTGCTATTGCTTTTGGTCTGGGCTGTAAAGATATCGCCGGGAAGTTTATTTCAGATGTTGTTAATAATCTAAAGAAGTAGAAGCGTAGCATAGGTTCTATAATTTGAAAAAGAGGCGCTTTTTTCAAAGCGCCTCTTTTCTTTTTGACAGATTTCCCCTATAATATATATTCATGAAACCTTCTCTATATATCCACATCCCATTTTGTAATAGAAAGTGTATATATTGCGACTTCTATAGCGTTATTTATAAAGATAATGTCGCCTCCTTATATATAGACGTTATAACCGACCAAATCGGACACCTCGATCAACAGTTCTCTACAATCTACATTGGCGGTGGAACACCGACAGCGTTAAATGAAAAGTTATTAGAAAAATTACTTAAGGCCCTAAAGAGGTCTTCCGATAAAATATTGGAATTTACTATAGAGGCAAATCCAGAAAGCTTAAATGCGGAAAAGATAAAATTGTTTTTGAGTTTAGGTGCCAACCGCTTCAGCATAGGAGTCCAATCTGTTAATGACCAGAAGCTTAAAAAATTAGGAAGAATACATGACTCCAAGAAGGCCATAGAGTCAGTATGTATGGCATCGAAGAGAGGATTTAAAAATATAAGCATTGATTTAATCTTTGGGATGTGGAACGAAAACTTGGGTAGCTGGAGAAAAGAGCTTGAGGAGATAGTGAAATTGCCTATAACCCATGTGTCATGCTATAACCTCACCTATGAGAAAAATACGCCATTATTGTTCGCTCTAAAGAACAGAAGCTTCAAGCCGTTAGAGGATGAAGCTGTGGCCGCAATGTATAAGTGTGCGATAGATATATTGAGCTTGCACGGCTTTAAGCAGTATGAAATATCCAATTTTTCGAAAGACGGCTGCCAATGTAGACACAATTTAAACTATTGGGAAAATAACGAATATGCTGGACTTGGGGCTTCAGCTGTTTCATATACCGGCGGCATTAGAAGCAAAAATGTCTCTGATGTCGAGGAGTATATAATAAGATATAATGGCGGAAGATCATTAATAGAATCGAGCGAGAAACTTTCAGTGCTAAAAAGGGCCAAAGAGACGGCGGCAGTTAAGATCAGGACCAAAGAAGGCATAGATTTTAATTGGTTTAGAAATAAGACAGATTTCGATTTTTGCAAACTTGAGAAAGGCGTCCTGCCGGGCTTAATCCAAGAAGGCTTTATTAAATATAAAAAAGAAAACAACGTGCTCATAGGAATTTGTCTTAAACGGAAAGGTTTCCTCTTCTCTGACACTGTCTCTAGCGCATTTCTATAATAAAATTTTGCCTTCCGTTGCGTTTGAACCGTTTTTATGCTAAAATGCATTCTCTGAATTGAGGAAAAATCAAGATGAAGAAATTGGTGCTCTTAAGACATGGTGAAAGTATCTGGAACAAAGAGAACCGTTTTACAGGATGGACTGATGTAGATCTGTCTGAAAAGGGCATACTTGAAGCTAAGAAAACAGGGCAGCTTTTAAAGAAGGAAAATTTTGTCTTCGATATTGCGTACACATCCGTGCTGAAAAGAGCGATAAGAACCCTGTGGATAGTGTTGGATGAAATGGATCTCGCGTGGATTCCTGTTTACAATTCTTGGAGATTAAATGAAAGACATTACGGTGCGTTGCAAGGATTGAATAAATCTGAGACGGCGGCTAAATACGGAGAAAAACAGGTGCTCATATGGAGGAGAAGTTATGACGTCCGGCCGCCTGCTTTAGAAGAAACAGACCCCAGAAACCCTCGTAACGATCCGCGGTATAGTGGGCTTGCAAAAAAAGATGCTCCTCTTACGGAGTGCCTCAAAGACACAGTGAATAGATTCTTACCTTACTGGCATGAGGCCATCGCGCCTATGGTGAAGTCTGGCAAGAGGGTGCTAATCTCTGCCCATGGCAATAGCTTGCGCTCACTCATTAAGTATCTAGATGATATATCGGATAAGGATATAGTGGAATTGAATATCCCAACAGGACTGCCGCTAGTCTATGAGCTCGATGATAAATTAAGACCCATTAAAAGCTATTATTTGGGGGACCCAGAAGAGGTTAAAAAAGCGATGCAGGCAGTGGCAAATCAGGGGAAAACAAAAAAATGATTAAGATTAACAGGGCATTAATAAGCGTATCTGACAAAACAGGATTAGAGGATCTGGTTAAAGTTTTAAAAAAGAATGGCGTGGAGATCCTTTCCACGGGCGGTACATCTAAAGCCATAAGGGCAGTGGGGGTTCCAGTTAAGGATGTATCCGATTACACAGGTTTTCCGGAGATGCTGGACGGCAGGGTGAAGACGCTGCATCCGAAGATTCACGCCGGGCTGCTTGCCTTAAGAAATAACAAAGAGCATATGGAAACCGTGAAAAAACATGACATAGACCTCATAGACATGGTTGTAGTAAATTTATACCCTTTTGAAAAGACCGTCGCCAAAGAGGATGTAAAATTAGAAGACGCGATAGAGAATATAGACATAGGCGGACCCTCAATGCTCAGGAGTGCTGCAAAGAACCACAAAAGTATATGTATTATATGCGATCCAACCGATTATCCTAAAGTCATTGAAGAAATGGAAAAGAATTCTGGTAGCATATCCGAGAACCTCCTCACAGAATTAGGAATAAAAGTTTTTGAAAGAACATCGACGTACGATGCCGCGATATATGAGTACCTAAAAAGCAAGGAGTCGGGAATCAATAGTCAGGACTCGGGTTTCCCAGCTGTTTTAAAATTAAGCTTCAAGAAGCTGCAGGATTTAAGATATGGAGAGAACCCTCACCAGAAAGCTGCCTTCTATAAAGATGAATCCATTGACGAGCCAAGCGTATCAACGGCTGTCCAGCTGCATGGAAAGGAGTTATCATTTAATAATATAATAGATTTGAATGCGGCATTGGAGATAGTCAAAGAGTTTGATGAGCCAGCAGCTACGATAATAAAACACACGAATCCTTGCGGGACAGCGACTGCCAAAAATTTAAAACAGGCGTATCTCGATGCGTTAAATTGTGACAGGATAAGCGCCTTCGGAGGTATTGTTGGATTTAATAGGCCGGTAGATCTCGATGTCACAAAAGCTATCCTTGACGAGGCGGATTTTGTAGAATGCGTAATAGCGCCCTCTTATGAGAAGTCCGCCCTCCAATATTTAACTACGAAAAAGGGCTTAAGATTATTAGAAGTAAAGAATTTTGAAGCGAAACCCGGCAGGATAGACGCAGATTTAAAAAAAGTTGTCGGGGGAATTCTGATCCAAGATAGAGATGCTGGGCGTTTAAAAGAATCCGATTTGAAGATAGTTACAAAGATAAGACCTAGTGAAGAAGAGACCTCTTCGCTTTTATTCGGCTGGAAGGTTACAAAACATGTCAAATCCAACGCCATTGTATTATGTCAAGGCACAAAAACAGTAGGAGTTGGCGCCGGACAGATGTCCCGAGTCGATTCCGTCATGATAGCTGTTCAGAAGGCAGGATCAAGGGCAAAGGGATCGACTTTGGCCAGCGATGCCTTCTTTCCAAAAGAGGACGGGATCGAACAAGCCGCAAAAGCAGGCGTTAAGGCTATAATCCAACCCGGCGGCTCCATCAGGGACAAAGAAGTGATAGCCATGGCCGATAAGCTAGGAATAGCAATGGTATTCACAGGAATAAGACACTTCAAGCATTAAATGACCTACCAAGAAGCTTTAAGGTACCTCAATTCATTTGTAAACTACGAAAAACAATACGAATACGATTATAAAAAATCTTTCAAGATTGAGAGAATGAAGAGGTTCGCTTCGCTTCTCGGCAATCCACAAATGGCAGTAAAGTCCATCCACATAGCAGGCACAAAAGGCAAGGGCTCTACCTGCGCGATTCTACACTCCATATTGAAAGAAGCAGGATATAAAGTAGGTCTTTATACATCGCCGCATCTTGTTTCATTTCAGGAAAGGATAAGGATAGGAGACTGCCTTATCAGCGAAGAAGATGTTTGCAAGCTTTTAGATAAGATAAAATATATTATAGATAAATTTAAGGATGATCGTCCTTCATTCTTCGAAGTCTATACAGCCCTAGCGTATCTATATTTTAAAGAACGAAGAGTGGATTTTGCCATTTATGAAGTGGGACTTGGAGGAAGGCTCGACGCAACGAACGTGATAGAACCGCTCGCCTGCGCCATTACGCCGATAAGCTATGAGCATACTGATAAATTAGGTAATACTTTAAGCCAGATTGCATCAGAGAAGGCCGGTATAATCAAGGAGAACGGTATATGCGTTCTATCACCGCAAGAGAAAGAGGCGCTGGCCGTCATCGAAGATATTTGTAAAGAGAGAAAAACAAAATTAATAGTTGTGGGAAGAGATATCATGTTTGAGGAATTGAAAGCGACAGACGAAAAGGAAACTTTCAGCATCTTTGGGCTATTCAATGAGTATCCTATATTAGAGATGAAGCTTCTAGGACATCATCAGGTAATCAATGCAGCAACAGCGATAGGGATTATTGAGGGCTTGAGTTTTCATAATATAATTATACCATTTGATGCAGTGAAAGAGGGGATAGCAGCTGCAAAGTGGGAAGGAAGATTAGAAGTTATTACACGAGATCCGTATCTTATCATAGACGGCGCACAGAATAGGGCGAGCGCTGCCACCCTGGCTAAGTCCATAAAAAAACAGTTCAGGTATAAAAAATTGATTTTAGTATTGGGCGTCTCAAAAGATAAGGATATAAATGGCATATTGGATGAACTTCTGCCAATAAGTGATTCCATAATTTTGACCAAATCAAAAGTAGTAGAAAGGGCATGCGCGCCGTCGAGAATAAAAGAGCTGATAAGCGCCAAAGACAAAGAGATAATTTTAACTTCAAATGTAGAAGAGGCTTTGGATAAAGCGCGCTCTAAGGCACTGACAGAGGACCTCGTTTTAGTAACAGGGTCGCTCTTTGTTGTTGGCGAGGCCCGGCATATTTTAGTTAATAAAGTTAATGTAGTGGTATGAGTAAATCCAATTTAGAAGATACTATAGTCGCAGTCTCTACACCTATAGGCGAAGGCGGGATAAGCATCGTCCGCTTAAGCGGCCATAAGGCCTTAAAGATTATAGATGCAATATTTGTCTCTAAGGAGAAGGTGAGGCCCTCAAAATTCAAAACTTACACGGTTCATTATGGGCATATAGCAGACAAAAAGTCAAAGGTCACGGATGAGAGGTCACAGGGAAAATTTATAGATGAGGTGATTTTAACAGCAATGAAGGCGCCGAAGAGCTATACTAAAGAGGATGTCGTTGAGATAAATTGTCACGGCGGCCTTCAGGCAACAAAAAAAGTTTTGGAGCTCGTCATGAAACATGGCGCAAGGATCGCCGAGCCTGGCGAATTTACGAAGAGGGCATTCCTGAATGGGAGGCTCGATTTGAGTCAGGCTGAAGCTGTCCTTGATATAATAAGGGCCAAGACTGAAACGTCGCTAAAAGTCGCGATGAGCCAGCTTGAAGGTGAGCTGTCTAAAAAGATAGACGGGCTACGAGAGGATATCATAGATGTCGCCTCACAGGTCGAAGCATCGATAGATTTTCCAGAGGAAGAATCAGGTGTTATTGATAAAAAAGAAATAGTTAAAAAGGTAGAGGATATCCTGGATGAATTAAGGGGGCTTATCGATACGTATAGCGAGGGCATGATATTCAGGGAAGGGGTCTTCGCGATCATCTGCGGCAAGCCCAATGTAGGCAAGTCCAGTCTTATGAATCTGTTGTTAAAAAGAGACAGGGTCATAGTCTCCCCGATCCCGGGTACGACTAGAGATGTCGTTGAAGAACTTATAAATTTGAAAGGCATTCCGATACGCCTTATGGACACAGCCGGGATAGCCGAAGCCAAAGATATCCTTGGGCGAGAAGGGGTTAACAGGAGCAAAAAATACCTTGCGTTGGCGGACATCGTTCTCTTAATGCTTGATGGCTCCACGGAAATAGACCGTGAAGATATGGATATTATGAAATTGGTTGGTGATAAGAAAAAACTCGTCATAATAAATAAGATTGATCTTGCTAAAAAAATAAATGCAAAAAACATAAAAGACTTATTCAAAGACTATGAAGTTATCGAGATCTCAGTAGAGAAAAGGAATAATATAGAGCTTTTAGAAGAAGCGATTAAAAATGCAGTTTGGAAAGGCGATTTCACTCAAGGAGAGGGTGCGATAGTGAACAACGTAAGGCATAGGCAGCTGCTTGACAGATCGCTTGAAAGTATGCTATCAGTTAAGAAGAGCCTGGAAGAAGAGGCATCACCAGAATTAGTTGCCATCGATTTAAAAGAAGCGATATACGAACTGGGCCTCATAATAGGAAGATCGGTTTCAGATGATATTCTAGACAGGATTTTTGAACAATTTTGCATTGGAAAATAATCCGCCTTCGCATTTAACACATAATAGACAGAATGCTTCGGCGGATTATCCACTGAAGCATATCTACACTGAATAGCATCTTTGGCGAAGGTGGATAAAATATCGGGAGAACGCATATGGATAAAAAGCGTATAGAGAAGGCAGTCAGGGAGATCTTGCTTGCAATAGGAGAGGATGTGAAAAGGCGCGATATAAGAGATACTCCAAGGCGCGTTGCTGATATGTATGAAGAGATATTGAGCGGCACAACAGCCCGTCCAGAAAGAGAGCTGGAGGTTGTATTCGAGAAGGATCATGACGAGATGATACTCTTAAAAGGCATACCGCTCTATTCCATATGCGAACATCATCTCTTGCCGTTTATTGGAAAGGCGCACGTCGCCTATCTGCCAAGCGGCAATAGAGTAACGGGCTTAAGTAAGCTTGCCAGAGTGGTGGACATATTATCAAAGCGGTTACAGGTCCAGGAACGGCTCACAACAGATATCGCGGAAATAATTATGAAAAAGCTGAATCCTAAAGGAGTCCTAGTCATAATAGAGGCAGAGCATCTGTGTATGAGCATGAGAGGGGTGAAGAAACCCGGAGTTATGACTATAACAAGTGCCGTGCGCGGCGTATTTAGACAGAACGAGAAGACACGCGCTGAGGCGATGGCTCTAATTCGCGGACAGTAATTTTGTCCGCCTTCGTGTATCAGGCTATTCTGGGTAGATAGCCTACGGCGGACATCCGCCGAAGCCTATCTACTGTGAATAGCATCTCTGGCGAAGGCGGATGCTTTCCCAAAAGATTTCCACAGGAAATTTCTGGATAATTTATCATATATTAAAGGAATGCTTTCCTCAGGGCTCATCATTCTTTTTATAAATGTCGACACAGTACCATTCCATACGGCTTTGCCCGTCTTAGTATCCGTTACGGTAAATTCAACTGCCATCTCAACATAATTTTCTGTTGTTACAGCATCTAGGACCAGACCCGACGGACTTGCGAACGTCGTTATAGGGTCGGTCTTAGAGTATAAATATTTTTTTATAACGCCTGAAATTTGCACATCGC
>JAHFGO010000140.1 GCA_023247385.1 Candidatus Omnitrophota bacterium
TGTGGTTTCAGCCAGCAGCTATATACAAGCTATAAAAGCTCAAGGTGGATGGACACTGGCTCCCGCGAGTATTAGAAACAAAAGGCGAGGGAGCGGCAGGACCCATAAAATTTATTTAACGTGGCAAAATTAGGCGAAGCCCCCTGGCTGAAGTGGCCATTGGAGAATGCAGTAGCCATAAAATTTTATCCATTCCTTCCTACTCTTGCCTTGACTTTTATCATTTAATTATGTAAAATTGATGAACGTGAAGAAAGGTGCGAAAAAACGAATTTCGCCCAGGCGGACTTGGGCAATAAATCCCAGGACCAGAATCGCACAGAGCGGAAAGGGCTATAAAAGGCGAAAGGCAAAGGAAGAGATTAGAAAATCATATGAAAGCGAAACAACAGAAGGCACAGAAGCTTAAACTCGGGATTCCCAAGGGAAGCCTACAGGAAGCTACTGTCAGAATGTTCAGGAAGGCCGGTTTCTATATTGGTATAAGCGAAAGATCTTATTTCCCATCGATAGATGACGATGAGATAGAGGTGATACTCTTCAGGGCCCAGGAGATGTCGAGATATGTCGAAGATGGGATTCTAGACGTGGGAATTACTGGAAATGATTGGATATTGGAGAACAGCTCCAATGTAGTGCGGGTAGCGGAACTGGTATATGCAAAACAGAGCATGAGGCCCGTAAGATGGGTGCTTGCCGTTCCGGAAGATTCTAAGATAAAAACCGTAAAAGACCTTAAAGGCAAATCCATAGCAACGGAACTCGTCAACGTCACAAAAGACTTTCTCAAGAAGAACAAAGTCAATGCCCGCGTTGAATTCAGCTGGGGCGCCACGGAGGTGAAAGCTCAGATCGGAGTGGATGCCATAGTGGAGGTCACGGAGACAGGTTCGAGTCTGCGGGCCAACAAACTGCGGGAGATAGTTACTGTATGCAAATCCACCACCCAATTAATAGCCAATCGTAAAAGCTGGATGATCCCGTGGAAGAGGGATAAGATAGTGAATCTGGCGATGCTGCTAAAGGGAGCGATCTTAGCCGAAGAGAAGGTCGGCTTAAAAATGAATGTGATGAAAACCGACTTAAAGAGTGTGCTGGAGCTACTGCCTGCAATGAAGAAACCTACCATCTCAAGCCTCTCAGACCCCGAGTGGGTCGATGTCGATACGGTTATAGACGAAACTGTTGTGAAATATCTGATACCTAAGTTGAAGAAGGCTGGCGCTCAGGGAATTATCGAGTATCCGTTGAATAAAGTTATTTATTAAATGTGGTAGTCCCTCGTCCCGAGCGTCCTTTGTTTATGTGTAGACGCGAGGGACTCGGGACGATTTGCATACAGAAAACGATAGCAAATTATAGTCCCTCGCATCCATACTAGAGCAAATGATGCTCGGGACGATTTACATACAGAAAACGATAGCAAATCGGAGGTGATATATAATGCCTTGCGGTAGAAAGCGAAAAAGAGCGAAGATGGCGAAACACAAAAGAAAAAAGAGGATGAGAAGAGATCGCCATAAAAAGAAGTAGATAAATAATATAGTGTTGTTCTTGCGAAAAAATTTATTTTTCTTAGTAATTTTTATTACTTTTCTAATATTTGTATTTCAGAATTTAGATGCGGCAATGAATACGCTCATAGAAAGAAAACGGCCATCTACGTCGTTTTCTAAATCGCTTGCCCATTATACAATGGGCATTATTTATGACAATGAGATGAAGTCCGAAGACGCTATTATAGAGTACAAGAAGGCGCTAAAATTTGATCCGGACACAAGCTATGTCCATACACGCCTTGCAGTGGACTATCTTCTCACGAAGAAAGAAGATAAAACACTGGAGGAATTGGGAATTGCGAAATCGCTGGATCCAACAGACGCAAAGCCGCGTTTCCTATCAGCGTTGATTTACACATCGCAAAATAAATTTGTGGATGCTCAGAAGGAATATGAGCAGATTTCGCGTTTTGATCCTGATTCCATCTGGGCGCTCAGTTCTTTGGCAGATTTATTTGTCCTGCAAGAGAAGATGAACGAGGCTGCAGCAATATATGAGAAGTTATTAGAGAAAGAGAAGAACTCGAGCGTTCTCTATTTCAATCTTGGCGTTATTTATTCAAAAATAGGAAAGATAGATCAGGCTATAGAAAAATTGAAAGAAGCGCTAAAGATAAATCCAGACTACCTGGCGGCCTATATAGGTCTGGGTGTTTTGCATGAGATGAAAAAAGACCTGCCAGAAGCGATAGCCAACTTTGAAAAAGCGCTTTCGCTGGATCCTCTAAACATAGCACTTTATCATCATCTGGGAGGCGTCTATTACCGGGCGAAAAGGATAGACGATGCAGTTGGCCAGTATGAACTTTTAACTAAACTTAATCCCAAGGATATTCAGGCATATATCGAATGGGCCAATATATTCTTAAGCCAGAAGAAGGCTGATGAAGCAGTATCAGTTTTGGAGAAGGCGTTAAAGTTGGGTTTAAAAGATGTTGATTTATTTTTAGCATTGGGTTACGCATACAGCATAGATGAAAAGAATGATGAGGCTTTGAAATTTTATAATATGGCCCTAGAGATTAGCGTCGATGATCCAAGGGTGCATTTTTATCTTGGGGCCTTGTACGAGAGGCGAAGCCAAAAAGAGCCTGCCATAAAAGAATTTAGGAATGCTATACGTCTAGATCCTAAATTTTCAGATGCATATAATTATTTGGGTTACATGTTTGCCGAAGACGGCGTTAATTTGGATGAGGCGATTCTACTCATAAAGAAGGCATTGGAACTCGAGCCCAATAATGGGGCGTATATAGATTCTCTCGGCTGGGCATATTTTAAGAAGGGCATGCTGGATGCTGCGCTTATAGAACTGGAGAATGCTGTAAAATTTGAACCAAATGACGCAACGATAAGAGACCATTTAAAACAGGTCAGGGAGAAACTTAAAAGAGCAAGATAAATGGAAAAAAGACCCGATATATTAGATTTAAAGAAGAAAGCTATAGAGATTCGGAAAGACACATTGAAGATGCTTATGCTGGCCGGCTCGGGCCACACAGGTGGCAGCCTGTCCATAGTTGAAATATTGCTCGCATTGTATTATTATAAATTACGTAATGACCCAAAAAATCCTGATTGGCGCGAGCGCGATAGATTTTTATTATCAAAAGGCCATGGTTGTCCTGCGCTATACGCAGTGTTGGCCCACAAGGGGTATTTTCCAAAAGAGAAGCTCTGGGGTTTACGTAAACTTGGAAGCCAATTGCAAGGCCATCCTCAAATGGGTCTTCCTGGAATCGAAATATCAAGCGGCTCTTTGGGCCAAGGGCTCTCAATAGCAAACGGTATGGCCCTAGCCGCCCGCCTTGACAAATTGGAT
>JAHFGO010000141.1 GCA_023247385.1 Candidatus Omnitrophota bacterium
ATGAAAGGCTCCATTTCAAATTGGTTTAACTTTCATTTTATTGCATCGTTTTTGTGCCATCGCGTTCACGATTTGACATGTTTTTATTATACTCCTAAAACTATGAAAGCTGAAGAAAAATGCTTGTTTTCAAATTTTTTTAAAATAATTTGCAATAATTTTGGCATTTTTAGCGTCTTATATAGTAGGGGGACTTACAGGTTACCTTTAGAGATAATAGTATGGACGCAATAAAAGAAAGGTGGTAAAATTATGAATAATGAGTCTAATATTTTATTATTGGAAGATATGACTACCCTTACCAAAGAGCGTATCGAAAAGTTAAAAAAAGACAATAATGGCGAACTCTCTGAATTTATTCAGCGCCAGAGAGATAGCAAAAAAATCGTCTTTCTATTAGAAAGAATTGGCTACCTGCCATCAAATTTCAATGGGAAATGCCTCATTCCTTTACTTCAAAACCATAACGATAATATAAGACTTCTTGCTGTTAAGAACATCGGGAAGCTATGTAGCGATTCTTATCTAGAAGCGCTTTTAAAAGTGCTTAAACAAGACCGAGATTCAATGGTTAGACGTGAAGCCGTTTCAGCAATTGGAAGAATGCGCTCACGAAAAGCTATCCCAACCCTACTGGATATATTGACTAACCGAGACCCCAAGATTGTAATGCAAGCCATAAGAGGCCTATTAGTTTTTAAAACCGATCCTACTGTCAGAAAAAAGCTTATCGATATAGCTGAACATAAGAATGAGATGGTGCAAAGCATAATTCGTAAAGAATTCAATAATGGTCATGCATCGGTATCAACCTTGAAACATACGGAATATCCAGATTTTATTAATAATGTTGTTGTTCATGGAGAGGTAAGAGAAGTTTTAAAGCATGTTCCGGACGACTCAATACACTTAACATTTACATCCCCCCCTTACTATAATGCAAGAGATTATTCAATATATCAGAGCTACAAGGATTATCTCGAATTTTTAGCAAGTGTTTTTAAGGAAGTGTACAGGGTTACAAAAGAAGGCCGATTCTTCGTTTTAAATACCTCACCGATTATTATTCCAAGAGCTGGGAGGCAATATTCTTCCAAGCGTTATCCAATCCCGTTTGATATTCATCCTTATCTAATCGAAATGGGTTGGGAGTTTATTGATGACATAATATGGTTAAAGCCGGAAGCAAGCGTCAAGAACCGTAACGCCGGATTTTTACAACACAGAAAACCATTAGCGTACAAGCCAAATTCTATTACCGAAATGCTAATGGTCTATAGAAAAAAAACCGATAATTTGATAGATTGGAATATAAGGCAGTATCCTTATAAAATAATAAACAAAAGCAAAGTTAATGAGAATTATGAAACAACGAACGTGTGGAAAATTGATCCAACATTTGATAAAATCCACACAGCTGTATTTCCAATTGAACTATGTAACCGAGTAGTAAAATATTACTCTTATGAAGGGGATCTTGTTTTTGATCCATTTGCCGGAAGAGGCACATTAGGTAAGGCAGCGATGAATTTAAATCGTCATTTCTTTTTAACCGAAATAAATGAAACGTATGTAAACCGAATAAAAGAAGAATTAACTAAAAATCGCGATATATTTTCAACCAATTTTAAACAACCAAGGTTTGTGAATATGGCGACATTTACTACAATGGCAAAGGCTAAAAATATATGACACTAACAGAATCGGTAACTAAAAATATCATTATTAAATTAATAAAGGGCGAGGACTATCGAATTGAAATCGTTACTCTAATCAATGCCACATTCTTGCAATATGTAATAGATTTTTTCAAGAGAGTCATAGATGCAAAATTAAAAAGTAAAAAGATAGATACAGACTGGTATAAAAAGGAGTTTTTAAACCCGAAACTATCGTCAAATGAAATTGCAATACATTCGGGATTGAACAGAAAAACCATTACTAACATGTATAATACTGCAAAGAAAGAAATTGTTATCGATGCCTCTAATGATCACTATGACAATCTATATGAGGCTATAAAAAATTTGGTTGAAACTGAACATGAGATAGATATTACACTCACGATTAAATTTAAAGGAGTTAGTGTAGACTTAAATGTCAGCGAAAGCCTAATAGTTATAAATACTCTTGCCGTAAAAAGAGCTGAGTTGAGAGGCGGCCTATGGAGCACGGCAGGGAAAAGAGTAGAAAAACCATTAATGATTGCATTATGTAAAATATTTGGGTTGTCAAATGATTTTTATAAGGTTAAAGTTTTAGGAAAACAAATTGACGATACCGATTTCGAAAGAGAAATCGATTTTTATTTATGTAACCCTAAATTAAATAAAGAATATAAATGTGAAGTAAAGCTAATGGGTAGAGGAAATCCTGAAAGCGCTGATGCGGTTATAGCTAGAGGAAGCAAGGTATTTGTGGCTGACAAGTTATCCGATTTAAACAAGAAACAGCTTGATAAATTGAGGGTGGAATGGGTCGAACTCCATAAAGGATACAAAAGATTTGGTACGGTGCTATCTAATTTAAAAATTCCTCACAGTGACTTTAAAGGAAATATCGACCTTAAACTAGAAGAAATTTTTAAAAAGATTTTTTAATCAGCATCTCTATCGATATTTTTAATGCTTTCGCAATCTTTTCAAGGTTAACCAAACCTATATTCTTCTCTCCTCTTTCAATCTGCCCAATATATGCTCTATGAAGATCGGCCTCAAGCGCAAGTTGTTCTTGAGACCAACTTTTCTTTTCACGATATTTTCTAATATTAATCCCTACTCGTTTATTTATTTCTGCCATATGTATGTTAATCATTATAGCAGAAACTACTTATAAGTCGACTACCTTAAAGTAGCAGTTACTTATTGACAATCTTGCTACTTATTGGTAGCATATAAATATACTTTCGCCAAAAATTGGCAGGATGTTCTTTCTTTGGCCAAAAGGCGATTTTGGGCGCGGGCAAAATCGCCTTTTGGCCTTGAGTCTTTCGGGATGGGGGCTCGGCAGCCCGCCGTCCACGAGATCATTTTGGCTTATAACAGGCGGGTGCGGACGAGCCTGCAGCAGAGTGCCTATTTACGTTTAGCAGAGTGTAGGGCGAGGACGCGAAAGCGGCTGCTGTGATTTTGCATGCAGGCAGGCGCGATGCCGAGCTGAGAACAGATTCCTTTTAGGCGGTTATTTTAGAGGGGACCCTCTAAAATATGTTCGAATATTGTCGGACAGCCGCCGCCATTCCCTCTGGGGGTCGGTCTCGGATACCAGAGAGAAGGGCGAAGTATAAGAAACTAAAAGACTTAAGTCTTTTAGAAAAAAGTTCGAGCCGATTTTTTTCAAAATTTCTCTCTTGGCGGTTGGGTTTCCTT
>JAHFGO010000011.1:0-2297 GCA_023247385.1 Candidatus Omnitrophota bacterium
CCCTCTTAAGAGGCGCGGCAAAAAAAAGAATCATAACGGTCTTCGGCTGCGGCGGAGATAGAGACAAGACTAAAAGGCCGCTCATGGGCAATGTCGCTTGTAAATTTTCTGACTATGTTATCGTAACCTCTGACAATCCGAGATTTGAAGAGCCACATAAGATCATCGAAGATATTGAAAAAGGCATCAAAGGGAAATTCTCCAACTATGATGTCATGGTTGATAGGCGTAAGGCCATAGAAAAGGCGTTGGCCTTAGCTTCAATAGGCGATATAGTAGTTATTGCTGGAAAAGGCCATGAAAATTATCAAATGATTAATGATAAAATAATACCGTTTGATGATCGCAAAGTAGTAATGGATATATTACGAAATAGGGTTCGCAGTGAGAGTAAAAGAGATAATAAAGATAACGCATGGGAAACTATTATCAGGCGATCCTGACATAGAGATTGCGCTTTCGAAGATTTCAACAGATTCGAGAACAATAAATGTCGGAGAGTTTTTTCTTGCGCTCGATGGTGCGAATTTCAATGGTAGTGACTTTATCGATACTGCTTTCAAAAAAGGTGCTATCGGCGCTTTAGGGATGTATTTCCCATCGATTTTTCATAACGAAAGAAGGGTTAGAATAAAAGTAAAAGATAGCACAAAGGCGCTACAGGATATCGCCTTCCACCATAGAATGAAGTTTAAAATTCCTGTTGTAGCTGTTACCGGCAGTAACGGTAAGACTACAGTGAAAGAAATGTTATGGAAAGTATTGTCTACGAGATATGAAGTATTAAAAAATGAAGGAACGAAGAATAATCATATAGGCCTTCCCCAAACTCTCCTGAAACTTACGGAGGATCATGATATTTGTGTTTTGGAGCTAGGCGCCAATCACAAGGGCGAGATAAGAAATTTGGCTAATATCGCAAGGCCTACGATCGCACTTATAACGAATATCGGACCATCGCATCTAGAATTTTTTCATGACTTAAATGGCGTATATGAAGCGAAAAAAGAGATAATAGAATCGCTGGATGAAAAGAACAGTAAGCTTATTATAAACGGTGATGATGAATTTCTCTCAAAGATAAAGAGCAATAGATTTAAAATAGTGAAATTCGGCCTCAAAGAATCGAATGACTTCTGGGCCGATATGCTGTCAATGGAGGATGGCAAGATAAAATTCATACTAAATGAGGGTGTTGAATTTGAGTTGAACCTCCTCGGGATTCACAACGTCTATAATGCCCTATCTGCCATAGTGCTAGCTCGTCAGTTTAATATTGGTTATAAACAGATTAAAAAAGCTATTTCTGAGTATAGGCCAAGTTCGATGAGGCTCGGTTTATCAAAAATAAATGGCATAGTAATAATGAATGATTCCTATAATTCCAATCCGTTATCGATGAGATATGCTTTGGAGGCGATAAAATATTATCCTGCCAGAGCAAGATGGGTTGTAGCGGGCGATATGCTGGAACTCGGGCCACGAAATATAGAGTTTCACGAGATGATGGGTGAGGCAATAGCTAAATCCCGCATAGAAGGTCTGTTAACATTCGGCAAGCTTTCAAAATATATTTTGCGTCAGGCAAAAAGAAGCGGCATGGACAGAAAAAATCTGTGGCACTGTTCAACTCATGACGAGATCGCGAATATCTTAAAGAGAGTGGCGAAAAAAGGAGATGCAGTGTTATTAAAAGGATCCCGCAGCATGAGGCTGGAAGAAGTGATAGAAAAGCTAAAAGCTCAGAGCGTAGGAACATAATCATGCTTTATTATCTATTTTATCCGTTAAAATATTTTTGGTTCGGCTTCAATGTATTTAAATATATAACATTTCGTGCCGCGATGGCCAGCCTAACAGCATTTTTGATATCCCTCGTCTTTGGCCCTTTCATAATAAAGTGGCTTAAAACACTGAACTTTGGACAAAATATAAGGCGCGAGCATATGGAATCCATTTATGATCTGCATAAGCACAAACAAGGTACGCCCACAATGGGAGGCCTTTTAATAATTTTAGCAATAACATTATCGACTTTTTTATGGGCCGATATTGCCAACCGGTATATTCTGTTAGCATTGGTGTCATTTCTATGGTTAGGTTTAGTAGGATTTACTGATGACTATATAAAAGTGATCAAGAAAAGAAATCTAGGGCTAACTCCTCTGATGAAGTTATTAAGCCAGGTAGTGCTTGGGCTTTTAATTGCTTTCTATGTTATGATTTTTACGCCAATTCCCACCATGCTCTCCGTTCCATTTCTAAAACATTTTGCTCTCAACCTCGGAGCTTTTTAT
>JAHFGO010000011.1:2307-25795 GCA_023247385.1 Candidatus Omnitrophota bacterium
ATAGCTAGCCTCTCATACTCGATCTTAAGTTACATTACAGACAATTTCAAATTTAGCGACTATCTGAATATATTCTATCTGCCTGGTGCAGGTGAGTTGTCAGTCTTCTGCGCTTCGATGGTTGGCGCCGGGCTTGGATTTCTGTGGTTTAATTCCTATCCTGCGGATGTATTTATGGGAGATACCGGGTCACTCGCAATAGGCGGTGGAATTGGAGTAGTGGCTATATTCATAAAAAAAGAACTTTTGTTATTTCTCGTTGGAGGAATTTTTGTGATAGAGGCGCTATCTGTTGTATTACAAATAATCTGGTTTAAGCTTACCAAGAAAAGACTGTTTCTCATGTCTCCAGTCCATCACCACTTTCAGCTTCTTGGTTGGTCTGAGAACAAGATAACGATACGATTTTGGATAATCGCGATAGTGATGGCGCTATTCAGCTTGTCGACACTAAAGTTGCAATAGGAGTAAAATTTTATGGGTCCTGCCGCTCCCTCGCCTTTTGTTTCTATAGGGGCTACGAAGCTCTGAGGCGTATATCAATCCGGGCGTGGTGACCCACATCGCCGTAGCGCCCCTATTTGAAAAAAGGCTCGGTCGCGTCACCCATAAAATTTTCATGCAACGCATGTAATGAATTTTTTTGGGTGGCATTGCAGAAGGATTTTGTGAAGCGGCTTATTAAATTTTTTCGGCATTATTGTCTATTGATAGTCGGTGTGCAAGGATTTACGTCGAGCAAATGCAGGAACTGACCGACCCCGCACCATAATGGTGCGGGGGAGGGAATTCCTGCAAATTTGCGAGACGTAAACCGTAGCACACGGCGAAAAAATTCTAAGCCGTGAACAAAATCCTGAAGCGATGATAGGACCCGAAAAAATTACTAAGAGAATAGTATGGATCTAAAAGATAAGAAGATTACGGTAGTTGGGCTTGGGAATAGTGGCCTCAATGCTGCCATTCTCTTAAGCGATATCGGGGCCAAGGTTTGGGCGACGGATTCGCAAGATACGTCCTCTGTAAAGGAGAATGCGGCGCTGCTGGAAAAGAGAAGTATAAAAATTGAGATGGGAGGACATAGCGAAGATTTTATAAAGGGGAGCGAACTGGTGGTCTTAAGCCCATGCGTTGAAAATACCTCGCCTGTCATAAAATGGGCTGTTCGGCGCGACATACCTATTATAAGCGAGATGGAACTCGGCTACAGATTCTGCAAGGGCAAGATAATAGCTATTACTGGAACGAACGGCAAAAGCACTGTCACTACGCTTATCGGACAGGTCTTAAAAGACGGCGGCGAAGACACGGTCGCATGCGGCAATATCGGCAATTCTCTATGTGGGGAGATATCGCGCATAAAAGACAATACATGGGTAGTGTTGGAAGTAAGTTCTTTTCAGCTTGAGAGAATAAAAGCTTTTAAGCCGCATATCGCTATGATATTAAATATAACAGATGACCACATGGATAGATATAAAACTTTCAATGAATATTTTAACGAGAAACTAAAAGTTTTTTATAATCAAGATGAGAATGATATTTTGATATTGAATTATGACGCGCTTAACCTACGGAGCCTGAAAGATAAAACAACTTCCAAAGTTCTGTTTTACAGCAGGCTGAAGAAAACCAATGGTGCTTACGTTAAGGATGGCCACATTTTTTGCAAGTATTCTGGAGTCGATAAAAAAATCTGTGCTGTAGCCGATATAAGACTGAAAGGGTTATATAATCTGGAAAACGTTCTGGCTTCCAGCCTTGTGAGTTCGTTAGTTGGAGTTAATGAGGGTTCAATTAGAAATACGATAAAAAGTTTCGAAGGTCTATCGCATCGATTCGAGACGGTAGATATAATAGATGGAATCGAATATATTGATGACTCAAAAGGGACGACAGTTGATTCGACATACAGAGCGCTTGAATCTTGTGAGAAGCCAGTCATTTTGATAGCGGGAGGCAAGGATAAGAATAGCGATTACCGCATCGTAAGAGACATGATCAAGAAGAAAGTGAGACATCTGATATTAATTGGAGAGGCAAAGCTAGCTATAAAGAAGGCGTTGCGAAATGCGGCAGCAACAGAAGAGGCAAAGGATATGTTGGAGGCTGTGAAAATGGCCCATGGGCTCGCTAAAGAAAATAGTATTGTACTGCTCTCCCCGATGTGCTCAAGTTTCGATATGTACACGAGTTATAGCCAACGCGGCGAGGTATTCAAAGAAGCCGTCAGATACATAAAAGAGAATTTTGAAAGAATGCAAACATGATGATGATGCGGAGCATAAGAAGCTCCATATTTCTAATAGTATCTATTTTGATCTCTATAGGCATAGTTATGATATATTCGGCTAGTGCCATTTACGCCTATGGCAATATGGGAGACAGTCTTTATTTTTTAAAAAGGCATCTGATATATCTTGCGATAGGTCTAGTTATGATGTTCATGGCAATGTCATTCGACATAGATAGGCTGAAGAAGTTATCAAAACCTATAATACTGCTCACCATAATTTTATTGGTTCTGGTATTGATACCTCATGTCGGCAAAGAGATCTCCGGCGCGAAGAGATGGTTTAGACTCGGACCTGTGAACTTTCAACCGTCAGAATTTGCGAAGGTCGCCATGATCATGTATATGGCAGATATGATCTCCAGAAAAGGGACACTCATGAAAACTTTTTTTTACGGTTATCTGCCGGCGGTTACAATACTAGGTGTTATCGTCGGTTTGATTTTATTGGAACCAGACTTAGGAACAGCCATAACGATTTCCATAATAACTCTTATATTACTGTTTGTAGGCGGCCTTCGGGTCTGGCACATAGCAGCGTTCTTCTTGGCGAGCCTTCCAGCTTTATACCTTCTCCTGTTTAGAGTTCCATACAGGAGAAAACGAATTATGATATTCTTAAATCCGTGGGCTGATAAACGAGGGACCGGTTTTCAGATAATCCAATCCTTTATAGCGCTAGGATCAGGAGGTCTTTTTGGTGTTGGTTTAGGCCAGTCGAGGCAGAAGCTATTCTATCTTCCAGCATCCCACACAGATTTCATCTTTTCTATAATAGGTGAGGAGCTCGGATTTATAGGCACAGCATCGATAGTAATACTATTTGCATTATTTGTATGGCAAGGTATGAAAGTGGCGTTCAACGCGCTCGGCACGTTTGAGAAGCTCTTGAGCTTAGGAATAGTTTCATTGATAGCTCTCGAGGCAATAATAAATATTGGCGTGAGCGCAGGAGCCCTTCCTACGAAAGGGCTACCGCTGCCGTTTATAAGTTATGGAGGCAGTGGCCTCATATTTCATATGATAGCTATAGGACTGTTGCTTAATGTGGCCAAGACCTGCGAGACGTGCCTATGAAGGTATTAATAGCAGCTGGGGGCTCAGGAGGCCACATATTCCCGGCCATTGCGCTTGCCAGGACATTGAAGTATAAATACGTCAATGTTGTCATAAGATTTATTGGCAGCAACAAAGTACTTGATAAAAGAATATTCGAGAAAGAGGGCTTTAACTTTTCACTGTTATCTGCTAATTCGTTGCCTCACAAGGCATCTTTAAGGCTCGTAATATTTTTTATAAGGTTACTATTTGATGTAGTCAAATCATTCTTTGTGGTAGTATCATATAGGCCGGATGTCGTGGCGGCATTCGGTGGATATGTCGCTTGTCCTGTAATATTCGTCTCATATATTTTTAGAATACCAAGCATAGCGCACGAGCAGAATGTGACTCCTGGAAGGGCTAACGCTATTATATTTAAACTGGCGGATAGAATAGCGATAAGTTTTGATGGAACAAAAAAATTTTTAGGTTCAGATATTAAAAAAGCTATATTTACAGGCAATCCGATAAGATGGGAGCTCCTCCAGGATGATAAAGAGTCTGGGATTGCGAAATTTGGGTTAAATAAAAATAAGTTTACTATACTTGTGATAGGCGGAAGTCAGGGCGCACATTTCTTAAATCAAACATTTATAGGGGCGCTCTCAAAACTAAAACAAGATTTAAAATCGTCTCTGCAAGTCATACATATAACAGGCTTAAAAGATTACGAATGGGCGATAAATTCATACAAAGATTTAGGTGCTGTAGAACACAGGGTTTATTCTTTCATAGATAGGATAGAAGAGGCATATAGTGCCTCTGATCTTGTTGTAACAAGATCCGGTGCGTCGGCGATATTCGAGATAGCATTCTTCGCTAGACCCATGATATTGATACCGTATCCTTTTGCAATGAGCCACCAGGAGGAGAATGCTAAAGTTTTTTCGAAAATAGGCGCTGCTGTGGAAATAGACGAACATAATTTGTCGAATGAATTATTCAAAAATACTATATTGAGCCTCGTCAGCGATAGAGATCGATTAAAAAATATGGCTGAGGCTGCAAAGCGCCTAAGTGTGCCAGAGGCCTCAAGCAATCTAGCGCGTGAAGTATTGAATTTGAATCGCATATGAAATTGGATAACAAAAAGCGCATACACTTTGTCGGTATAGGTGGAATAGGGATGAGCGGCATAGCAACCGTCCTTTTAGAAATGGGATATAAGGTCTCCGGCTCGGACCTAGAATATAGTGACCTTACCAAGAATATCGAATCTATTGGCGGCAAGGTGTTCACTGGACACAGCGCCTCTAACCTTTCGAAAGACGTAGGAATCCTTGTCTACTCCTCAGCGATCTCTAAAGACAATCCGGAGCTGAAGAAGGCGATTCAAAAAAAGATACAGATAGTTCACAGGGCGGAGATATTGGGGGAGCTATTCAATAAAAAGAAGGGAATAGCTGTAACCGGAACCCATGGCAAGACGACGACCACCTCACTTATCTCTGTGATGCTGGCCAAGTCAAATCTCAATCCAACGGTTGTTATAGGAGGCGAGGTGCCTTACTTTAGAGGTAATGCGAGATTCGGCGATGGCCCGTATATGGTCGCCGAAGCTGATGAGAGCGACAGCTCCTTTTTACATCTCAAACCACTCTATGCCGTTATAACCAATATTGAGATGGAACACTTAGATCATTACAAGACATTGGGCGATGTCAATAGATCTTACCGTTCATTTATTGATAATGTTAGAGAAGGTGGAATTGTCTTCTATAACTATAATGATCCAAATACTAGAAATATCTTGGAGAATTTTAAGAAGAAGAGTACGAGCTTTGGTCTTTCCAAGAAAGCGGACATATATCCTCTAGATATTGCAATGAACGGTTTTAACACGTCATTCAAATGCGCATATAAAGGCAGGCTGCTTGGAATGATAAAATTAAATATACCCGGCATACATAATGTGTTAAATGCGCTCGCTGCAGTTTTAGTTGGATTGAAATTAGGTCTAAAATTCAAAGATATAGCCAGCTCTATAAAAGATTTTGATGGTGCTAAGCGACGTTTCCAGCTAAGGTCTGAGAGTGAGGGGGTCATGCTAATAGACGATTATGCTCATCATCCTACGGAGATAAGAGCAGTCCTGGACGCATGCACAAACTGGAAAGATAAAAGGATAATTGCAATATTTCAGCCTCATAGATATACGCGGACCAAGTTCTTGGCGGAAGATTTTGGCAAATGCTTTAAAGGTGTAGATAAACTCATATTGACTGACATATACGCAGCAAGCGAAAAATCTATCCGAGGAGTTTCTATTAAAAATATCTATGATAAAGTTAAGGCCAATGGCATAGCTGACGTCGCGGTGCTAAAGAAAGAAGCCATATCAGAATATATCATGAAAATGAAGAGGCGCGGGGACATGATATTGGTCTTGGGCGCAGGAGATATTAAAAAAGTGGCGAATGATATTTTCAAAAGGTTAAGCAAAAGATATTCCATAAGCGAAGATCTTATAGACGAATTTAAAAAATTGGTTAAAGGGAAAATCAGGGTAGGAGAGACGTTGTCGGGCCATACCTCTTTCAGGATAGGCGGGCCAACAGATATTTGGATAGAGCCGAACGATACAGAAGATTTGAAAAAAATTTTGATGTTTGCCAAAGCCCATAAGATTCCTGTATTTGTTATTGGGAACGGGTCCAATATTCTGGTAAACGATAGTGGCTTTAGAGGCATATCAGTTTATCTTGGGGCACCATCTTTTCAGCATATCAAAATAAACGACAATATAGTTCGCGTGGGAGCAGGTTTCAGTCTATCGCGACTTGTAAGAAAGGCTTGCGAGAAGGGGTTGGGCGGCGTTGAGTCATTAATAGGTATACCTGGCACTGTGGGGGGCGCTATTTACATGAACGCAGGTGGTTCGACCAATCCTATTTATAAGAACATCGGAGAGCTAGTCATGCGTCTAAAGGTGATGGACTATAAAGGAAGAATAAAAAATTTAAAAAAGAAAGATCTCGTTTTCAATTACAGGTCTTCTAATTTAGCGCCATATATTATATTAGAGGCGGGCTTAAAGTTGGCAAAGAGTAACCCGCGAGCATTGACTTCCAGCATCTCGCAATTTATGAAAATAAAGAGGGAGAAACAGCCTTCTTTCGATGAACCCAGCGCAGGGTGTATATTCAAGAATCCGCCAAATTCCCAATTCACATGCGGCCAGATGATAGACATGCTTGGGTTGAAAGGTAAGCGGATAGGCGGCGCGGAGATCTCCAAAAAACACGCTAATTTCATAATAAATAAAAACGGTGCTACCGCCAAGGACGTTTTGGCATTGATAAAGTTAATAGAGAAAAGGGTGAAAGAGAGTTATGGCATCTCTTTGGAGTTAGAGATCAAGGTCATATGATGGGGACAGGGTTTGGTAGAATAGGGGTGCTGGCAGGTGGGCCATCAAGCGAAAGGGATATAAGCCTGAAATCTGGCAAGGTTGTCTACAGCGCCCTTCTTCGAAAAGGATGTGACGCAATTTTCTTGGATGTATGGGAAGACATCTATGATATAATAAAAAACAATAAGATAGACATTGCTTTTATCACATTGCATGGAAGATTCGGCGAGGATGGTACAGTCCAGAAGATTTTGGAAGAACTGGGCATTCCTTATACCGGATCCGGCCCTGCGGCATCAAAGCTTGCTTTGGACAAAATAGCAGCTAAAGAAATTTTTAAGCAAAATAAAATACCGACACCAACGTACACTGTTTTAGATAGGAATAGCTTTGTGCTGGAAGACATTCGCCAGTTTAGTCTGCCGGTAGTTGTAAAACCACAATTGGAAGGATCGAGCATAGGCCTTTCAGTGGTTAAAGAAGTGGCTGCCTTAGAGAGGGCGATAACCGAGGCATCCCAGTATGGATCAAAAATTATATTGGAAGAGTATATTGACGGCAGAGAGCTTACTGTTGGAATTCTGAATGACGAGCCTCTGCCGGTCATCGAGATAGTCCCAAAAAGAGGAATTTACGATTACACGGCAAAATATGATGATCCTCACACCAGATACCTTGTTCCCGCCCCCATAGACGAAGACCTTTCTATTAAAGCTAAAGAGTTTGCTAAACGCTCGCACTTGTCTTTAGGATGCAGGTCCTATTCAAGGGTTGATATGATGATGGATAGGATGTCGAACATTTTTGTGTTGGAAGTTAACACTATTCCTGGCATGACTGAGCGCAGTCTTCTTCCAAAGGCTGCACAGGCAAGCGGACTGGATTTTGACGGCCTTTGTATTAAGCTAATAGAAAATGCATTACAAAATAGAATAGAGAATTATGAAACGACAAAATAGATTTAAAAAAATTAAGGTGCCTTCTTTTTTTAAGAGTTCTTTGCGGGAGATGATCTTTAAGAAAACAATCGATCTTGTAGTTGTTGCTATCTTTCTTTTGATAACTTTTATTTTGATGAAGACCTTTATTTATAGGTCAAACTATTTTCGATTGAGATCGATAGAAACTAAAGGCGCCTTTCTTGATACTAAGACAGCATCTAGCATAAATAATCAACTGCTGACTACATATAAAGGCAGAAACATATTTAAGATCAATCTGAAAAACATATCGCAGTCTCTAGAGACTTCTTATTCAGATGCGAAAGAGGTGGTCGTTAAAATAGCCCTTCCTGATAAACTTGTCATCTCCATGAAATTTAGGAAACCGATAGCGGTTTTGCGAAATTTCAAGACTCTCTATCCCATTGATGAGGATGGGGTGGCGATAGCAAGCGCAGATAGCGTTTCTATAAAAGAGCTGCCTATCATAGAAGATGCTGGGCTATGGGACAAAGGCAGAAATTTAAAACTGGCTCTAGAATTATTTAAAGAGATAAAGAGATCACGCCTTGTGGCTGAATATGGTATTGACATAATCAATGCAAGAGACATTAAAAATCTATCTTTTTATTTGAAGAATGGCATAGAGATCCGAGTGGGGTCGGAGAATTTTAAAGAGCGGCTGGAGATCTTAAGACATATTTTGAAAGACCCTAGACTTGTGATGAATAGAATAAAATATATAGACCTACGTTTCAGCGACGTCGCAATTGGTCCAAAATGAAGAAGCCAACCATAATAACAGGATTAGATATAGGTTCATCCAAAATAGCAGCCGTCAGCGGCCAGATCGATAAGGATGGCGCGTTCAATATCATTGCACATGCAACAGGCCCCTCGAATGGCGTATCAAGGGGCCTGATTGTAGATTTTAATGAAGCAGTCGATTCTGCGTCAAGAATATTGACGCGTATTCGCGATAAGATAACATCAAAAGCCCCTGGCGATATCTATGTTAATATAAGTGGCCCACATATAAAAGGCGTGATCTCGAAAGGGATGATACCATTGTCATTAAGAGGACGGGAAGTTACCAAAATGGATATGGATAGGTGTATTAATGCTGCGAGCACAATACATCTCGCATTTGATAGAGAGATCGTTCATAAAATAGTTCACAATTTCTCAATAGATGATCAATCTTGGATAAAAAATCCTTTGGGATTATATGCCTCTAGGTTAAACTGTGAGGTATATCTAATAACTGCCGACTCACATCAAATCCAGAATATCTATAAATGTATTAATGATGCGGGATATGATGTTAAAGAGATTGTATTTACAGGAATGGCTGATGGAGCCAGCCTCTTAAGTGAGGACGATAAGAACGAAGGAGTCCTCCTGTTGGATATAGGAGCTTCGATAACTGAAGCTTCCATATTCTTTGCAGGCTCGATTTGCGATTTCGGTATAATTTCAATAGGCGCAATGGATATAAAAGGAGATTTCAAAGACAGCGTAGAATTAAATAATCTGATATCGATAATAAATTCTAAAGTAGATAAATTTTTAAAAACAGGTGGCAGGGTAGCCTCGATAGTGCTTAGCGGAGGGCTATCATTTGCAGATGGCATCATAGAATTCTTGGAAGGCAAATTATCGCATCCTGTTAAAATGGGAATTACTAAAGATGTAAAAGGCGATATCTCAAGTTTAGATATCGTAAGGCTCTCAACCGCCATAGGACTTAGCAAATATGGCTGCGAAAAAGGCGAAAGAAAAACAGTGGAAGAAAAAGATTTATTAAAACGCATCTCCACGAAAGTTGTCGATATATTCAATAGCTACTTCTAGGCCCATTACCTATCCACGGAGTAAAATTTTTCGGGTGGTGCAATGTCTGATTAAATGGCCGACAGGCCGCGTGGGTTAAGCCGTTAAATTTTGCTAACGTCTAACTACAACCTAAACCATATACGCATAGTATCCATAAGAACAGTAATGACATGTTAAATAAAGAAAACCATAAACATTCCTTGAAAGCAAAATTAGGCTCTAGCCCACCGGCCTGGCGGCCATTGGGAAGCGGCAGGACCCATAAAATTTTCCAGCTCAATTACGTTGACTTTTCTAGTTCGTTGTGCTATTTTATCCTGTCAATCCCTCGACGCTGCTTCCCCCGACTTCGCTCGGGATGGTTCGTACCTCGGCTTTGCTCGGTACGAATGCCGAGCATGGTCGAAGCATTCGAGGGATGGTGAGCCTGTCGAACCACGGGATTGATCCTGAGTTTATCGAAGGGTCAAAATGATAGCCGATAATCTCAAAATCGTAACACAGAGGATAGCAGGTGCTTGCGAAAAGATAGGCAGATTGCCAGAACACATTGAGCTTGTGTGTGTTACAAAAGAAGCATCTTTAGGACAGATCGAAGAAGTATTGGATTTAGGTGTACAAAATTTAGGGGAGAATAGGGTTCAGGATGCCATTTTGAAATATAGAGCTATAGGCGACAAAGCAATTTGGCATCTAGTCGGACACCTACAGACGAACAAGGTTAAATATGCTATAAAGACATTTTCTCTTATACATTCTGTAGATAGCACATACCTAGCAAGACAGATAGATAAAGAAGCCAAAAAACTGAATAAAATACAGGACATATTGGTTCAAGTTAATACATCAGGTGAGGTTACAAAGTTTGGAATATCACAAGGCGCGGTTATGGGTTTTTTGAAAGAAATCTCCCTATATCCTAATATTATTATAAAAGGGCTAATGACCATTGCGCCTGAGGTTGAAGATCCTGAACTTGCAAGACCTTATTTCAGACTATTGAGAGAGCTTAGAGATAAGATTAACGAACAGAGGATAACTAAGGATGAGCTTCCAATCTTATCTATGGGTATGACTAATGATTTTGAAGTGGCGATTGAAGAGGGCGCGAACATGGTTAGAATAGGAAGAGCGATATTCCAAAGATGATAAATAAAAGAATAGGCATCATAGGTTGCGGCAATATGGGCGAGGCCCTTCTTAATCGTCTATCGACTGTTTTAGAGAAGAGCACTTCATTAATGGCAAGCGAAATAGATGCCACAAGGAGAGAACTTCTACAGACGAAATATAAGATCATAGTGCAATTCGATAATAATTATCTTCTTAAAAATTCAGACGTAGTTATCCTTGCAGTAAAACCAAAAGATGTCTACGCCCTTCTGCAAAACGAAGTGTGCTGCGGCATCTCCAAAGATAAACTTTTGATCTCAATAGCAGCAGGCATTACCACAAAACATATCGAAAGTATAGTTGGGAAGGATATTCCTGTTATAAGAGTCATGCCAAATATGCCTGCTCTTATAGGCGAGGCCATATCGAGCATAAGTGCCGGAAGCGCCGCTACTAAAGAAGATGTAGAAATAGCCAAAGATATATTCTCTACCATCGGGGAAGTTGTAGAAGTTGACGAAGGTTTAGTTGACAGCGTCACCGCCATCAGCGGAAGCGGCCCAGCCTATTTCTTCTATTTTGTAGAGGCCTTGATTCAAGCAGCCAAAGATTTAGGATTGAAAGAGGCGGTTGCAATAAAACTTGTATTGAAGACAGCACTTGGCAGTTCAAAATTACTATACGCGTCAGGCGAGGGTCCGGATACGCTGATACAAAAAGTAGCGTCGAAAGGCGGGACGACAGAGGCTGCATTAAAAGTATTTGAAAATAAAAAATTCAAAAATATAGTAAAAACAGCCTGCAGGCAGGCTTATAAACGCTCAAAAGAGCTGTGTAGGAAATGGCATGTTTGTAGTAGGTAATTTTATTACTGCTATAACGACCATATTGGATTACAGCCTTACAATAGCAAACTACCTTATTATAATAAGAGCGTTATTGAGCTGGGTGAATCCAGACCCCTATAACAGAATAGTTCAATTCTTCTATAAAGTTACTGAGCCTATGCTCACACCTTTCAGGAGATTCATGCCCACATATGCAATAGGCCTGGATATCTCTCCTATATTTGCCATTTTATTCATATGGTTTTTGAAACTGTTCTTTATAAGGACGTTATTTGGCATTGCGATGAGACTCGGGGGATGAAAACCATGTCTGGTAAAATAGGGATAATTGGCGGAAGCGGATTTTATAATATAGAAGGGATTAAAAAAATAAAAGGGGTTACCATCAAAACGCCTTTTGGAAACCCTTCTAGTGAATTCGTTACAGGACAATTGAAAGGCATGGAAGTGGCCTTTCTAACAAGGCACGGCAGGGGACATACAATAGGCCCGAGTGAAATCAACTACTGCGCCAATATATACGGAATGAAAAAACTAGGCGTTGAGAGGATTATATCTATCTCAGCCTGCGGAAGTTTGAAAAAAGAGTTAAAGCCTCTTGATATAGTAATCCCCGACCAGTTTGTTGACAGGACAAACCGTTCTCGCCGCATGACATTTTTCGGCGAAGGCATTGTCGGCCACATAGCATTTGCCCAACCTATATGTCCAGACTTGTCAAAGATGCTTTATGAAGCGGCTAGACAGGTTGGGGCTACTGTACATTTGGGTGGCACCTATCTAAATATGGAAGGGCCGCAATTTTCAACTAAGGCCGAATCAAAGCTTTATAGGTCGTGGGGGATGGACATCATAGGCATGACTAATCTGGCTGAGGCAAAGCTCGCAAGAGAGGCTGAGATCTGCTATGCAAGCCTTGCCTGTGTGACGGATTACGACTGTTGGCACATGGATGAATCTACCGAGACTGTATCGGTAGAGATGATAGTGCAGAATCTTTTAAAGAATGTTGAGACATCAAAAAATATATTGAAGATGGTTTTGCCAAAACTGCACAGCACGAGAACCTGCGCATGTGTGAGTGCATTAAAGGATGCAATTATAAGTAGACATGACGCCATTAGCCTTAAGGCAAAAAAGCGATTAGATCTAATAATAGGAAAGTACATAAAATAAGGCATGGAATATAAATCAACATTAAATTTACCAAGAACAGATTTCCCGATGAAGGCAGATCTCCCTAACCGCGAGCCGAAGATTTTAAAACATTGGGACGAAATAAGCCTTTACTCAAAAATAAGGAAAAAATATAAAGGAAAAGAGAAATTTATATTGCATGATGGTCCTCCTTATGCGAACGGTAATATTCACATGGGCCATGCCCTGAATAAGATATTAAAGGATATCGTCATACGGTATAAAACGATGCGAGGTTTTGATTCTCCGTATATCCCTGGCTGGGATTGCCATGGTTTACCAGTAGAACATCAATTATTCAAGGAGCTTAAACTTACCAAGCACGATATCGGCCAGGTTAAATTTCGATCCAAAGCCTATGATTACGCCATGAAATACGTAGGCATCCAGAAGGAAGAGTTTAAGCGACTTGGCATCTTAGGCGATTGGGAAAATCCATATCTTACACTATCGAAAGATTACGAAGCAGAGATCGTAAAGTCGCAGGCTAAACTTGTCGAAAAGGGTTACATCTACAAAGACCTAAAGGCTGTTAATTGGTGCCCCACGTGCGAGACAGCCCTTGCTGAGGCAGAAATGGAATACGAGGAGAAGGTCTCGCCGTCCATTTATGTGAAATTCGAATCTGTATACAATGATCTTCCAGCTTTCTTTTTGATCTGGACGACCACTCCGTGGACACTCGTTGCAAATGTGGCTATAGCCGTCCATCCGGAATTTGAATATGTGCTTATAGAGATACATGGCCCAGCCTTTAGCGGAGAAAGATTCATTTTGGCTAAAGAATTAACTCAGGTAGTGATGGACAAGATAGGGGTGAAAGATTTTAAAATTATAAATACATTTAAAGGCCAGGAACTGGAAGGCATAGTTGCAAGACACCCGTTTGTTGATAGAGAATCCAAGGTGGTCTTGGCCGAATACGTATCTATGGCGGAAGGAACTGGTTGCGTCCATACTGCGCCAGGTCACGGACAAGAGGATTATCTTACCGGGAAAAAGTACAACCTCCCGACTCTAATGCCTGTTGATTCAAAAGGGGTCTTTGATGCTACAGCAGGCGATTTTTACGGTATGGAAGTTTATAAGGCGAATAAAGCCATAATAGAAAGGTTAAAATTTTTGGTTAAACTTGTGGCTGAAGAAGAGCTGAAACATTCATATCCACATTGCTGGCGCTGTAAAAGGCCTATAATATTCAGGGCAACCGAGCAGTATTTTATGAAGATAGATCATGATAATTTAAGAAAGGATATGCTTGATCTAATATCGTCAAAGATAAGATGGATACCAGAAGCTGGGCAGTCGAGGATATCCGCAATGGTTGAGAATAGGCCTGACTGGTGTTTGTCAAGGCAGCGATATTGGGGCGTTCCGATAATAGCCTTTTATTGTAAAGATTGCAAAGAAGTTCTTCTCGATTCTAAGGTCGTAGAACATATCGCGGCGCTGGTAGAGAAAGAAGGTGCTGATGTATGGTTTCTAAAGAAAGAGGAAGATCTGCTTTTAAAGACAGTAAGATGTAAAAAATGCAAAAGCGCTAAATTTACAAAAGAGACAGATATCATAGACGTATGGTTCGATTCAGGCATTAGCCATCAGGCTGTATTGAAGAAGAATAAAGATTTAGACTATCCTTGCGAGCTCTATTTAGAAGGCTCTGACCAGCATAGGGGGTGGTTTCAATCCGCGCTGATAACGTCAGTGGCAATAGATAGAATAGCTCCCTACAAGAGCGTATTGACTCATGGATTCGTGGTGGATGGAGAAGGCAAGAAGATGTCAAAGTCTCTAGGCAATGTCATTACGCCTGAACAGGTGATGAAAAAGTATGGCGCCGATATATTGAGGCTATGGGTAGCGTCGAGCGATTATAGCGAAGACGTGAGACTGTCTGACGAGATTTTGACGCGTCTATCCGATGCCTATAGAAAAATAAGGAATACTTATAAATATCTTTTAAGCAATCTATACGACTTCGATCCAGCAAAGGATGCTGTTGGCCAGAATAAGATGCTCGAGATCGATAGGTGGATATTGTTAAGGTTATCCGGTTTAATAAAAGAAGTAACTGAAAATTATGATTCTTATGCTTTTCATAAAGTTTATAGAGATATCTATAACTTTTGTGTATACGAAGTCTCGTCAGTATATCTTGACGTATTGAAGGACAGGATGTATACATTCAAATCTGATTCTCTGGAGCGCAGGTCTGGTCAGACAGCCATGTTTGAGCTGCTATCGGCTTTACTTAAAATGATGGCGCCGCTTTTAGCCATTACAACTGACGAAGCATGGAGCTACCTTAACTTCAAGGAGAAAACAAGCTCCATACACTTAGAAAGGTGGCCGGAGGATGGCAATAAAAAATGGTTTGATAAATCGCTGAATGAGAAATGGGCCAACCTTATAAATATAAGAGAAATTGTGTTAAAGAAATTGGAAGAAAAACGTCAAGCGAATGTCATAGGTTCAAGCCTTGAGGCGAGAGTGGGACTGGCAACAACTGATAGTAGTTACAAAAAGTTGCTGGAGGACAATAAAAATATTTTAAGATATCTTTTCATAGTTTCACAAGTAGAGTTGACGGATATGCCAATTAACAAGGCCGATGTGGATACTAATATTCCCATCTCAATCTATATCGAAAAAGCAAAAGGCCAGAAGTGCCAGAGATGCTGGAATTACAGCCAACTGGTTGGCATGGATAAAAAGCACCCGGCGCTTTGCGATAGGTGCATAACAGTTATTTAGAAAAGGAGTAAAGACTAAAATGGCAAAGGCTAAGAAGAAGGCGAAATTGAAAAAGATGGCGAAAACGGAACTAAAAAAATACAAAGAACTACTGCTGAAGGAGCGAGAGAAGGTAGGCGGAGATCTATCGCATATAGCTAAGAATACGCTTAATAAATCTCAGCGCGAAGCATCTGGCGATCTTTCGGGATACTCGTATCATATGGCCGACATGGCAAGCGATGACTATGAGAGGGACTTTTCGCTTGGCAGGGCAACTGACGAGCAGGAAATCTTATATTCTATCGACGAGGCACTGAAACGCATACAGGACAACTCCTACGGAAACTGCACTCAGTGCGGCAAGTCGATATCCAAAAAACGCTTGAAGGCGCTACCTTATACCGATCTATGTATAGACTGCCAAAAGAAGAATGAGGGATAGATGGCTCTTTTCGTGGCGGCAGTAATATATATTTTGGATAGGCTGACGAAGTCTATTATTATCGCAGGCCTATCTCAGAGCCAGTCAGTAATGGTCATCCCAAACATTTTTCATATAACATTAATATTGAATAAGGGCACAGCCTTTGGGCTATTCAAGAATCAAAGCATATTCTTTGTCTTGTTATCCCTCCTCGTAATCAGCGTTATAATTCTATATATTTGTAAAAATAAATTAAGAAATATTATTTTATCTATAGCGCTTGGCCTCATACTCGGTGGAGCAGTAGGAAATTTAGTCGATCGAATTAGATTCGGTTATGTGGTAGATTTTTTGGACTTTCGCATCTGGCCGGTTTTTAATATCGCAGATTCAGCTATAACAATAGGGCTTGCACTATTAGCTTGGAATATTCTATGCATCCCATCCTCATAAAATTAGGTCCCATCACTATATATTCCTACGGAGTAATGGTTGCTGTTGGATTTGGGCTTGCAACGCTATTAATTTATAGATGTGCCTCAAAATTTAATGTAAACAAGGATATGATAATCGATTTAGCTATCATTATTTTGATAGCAGGCATGGTGGGCGCTAGGCTGCTTTATATTTTATTGAATCTGAATTATTATATCGCCAATCTTTTAGAGATCCCGAACCTATCTAAGGGCGGGCTGGTATGGTATGGCGGATTCTTATCAGCACTTTTTGCATCGGCATGGTATATAAGAAAAAAAGGATTCAATTTCTGGAATGTAGGGGATCTGATGGCCCCATACATCGCTTTAGCGCAAGCCATTGGCAGGATAGGCTGTTTCTTAAACGGATGCTGTTATGGTATAGAAGGCCATCCTGTGCAAATTTATTCCTCCCTTCTCCTTTTGGCCATATTCGCAATCTTGAGATTATGGCAGGATAGACGACATTTCGCTGGCGAGATATTTTTGGCATACTGTATTCTATATTCTTCTAAACGTTTTTCTATAGAGTTCTTAAGAGGGGATAATCCTAGAATTATATACGGCCTTACGCTGTCTCAATTTATAAGTATCCTGGTAATATTAATTTCTTTTATAGTTTTTGTATATAAGGCGATAGAATGGAAAAAGAGGTCTTTGAATTTAGAATAAGAGAAGAGGATAAGAATAAAAGGTTGGACAAATTTCTCGTAGAATGCCTTCCAAAAAAATTTTCCCGTTCATTTATCCAGCGGCTGATATCCGACAAAAAAATCTTGGTTAATGGCGCGATTGCCAAAAGCCATCACAAGATGAACACAGGCGAATCAATAGAAGTAAGGATTCCAGAACCTACAGAATCTTGCATCAGAAAAGAAGCAATATCGCTTGACATTATATATGAAGACGAATATCTTTTGGTTGTGAACAAACCCGCAGGCATGGTAGTACATCCTGCACCTGGAAATTACAGCGGCACGTTAGTTAATGCGTTATTAGCTCATTGTAAAAATTTATCTGGGATAGGAGGCATTCTTAAGCCAGGAATAGTGCATAGAATTGATAAGCCAACTTCTGGTTTTTTAGTTGTGGCAAAGACGGACCAGGCGCATAAGAGCCTTGCAAAACAATTCAAAGATAAGACTGTGAACAGAGTCTATTTGGCGTTAGTCAAAGGCCTTGTTCAGCTCGATAATGACATCATCGAACTTCCTATAGGAAGACACAGCCGAGACAGGAAGAAGATGGCAGTGAACTTTGTCAAAAGTAAAACAGCTATAACCAAATATAAAGTTTTGGAGCGCTTTAAAGATTTTACACTGTTGGAACTTACTCTAGGAACTGGCAGAACGCATCAGATCAGGGTCCATATGTCGTATATTGGCCATCCATTATTAGGTGATGAAAAATATGGTGCTAGAGGCGGCCTCGATAGACCTATGCTTCATGCCAAAACGCTCGGATTCATTCACCCCGTTACTAAAAAATATGTGGAATTCAATAGCGAACTACCCCAGGATATGAAAGAATTGATATCCAATAAACATTCGTGATATTATAGAGTCATCACTCGGCTTCACTCGGGACAAGAGTCATGCGTCAAGAAATAAAGAAGATAAATCCGGTTAAAAAACTATTTGGTAAAATAACGCTGCCCGGAGACAAGTCTATCTCACACAGGGCGGTGATGATTGGTGCAATCTCGAGGGGTAAGACAAATGTCAAAAATATTCTCGACTGTGACGACTGTAATTACACAATTCGAGCATTCCGAGATATGGGCATTAAAATGGAGAAGGATAATGGTTACACAGCAATATATGGAAAAGGACTTAAAGGGCTAAAGAAGCCAAAATGGCCGATAGATATCGGAAATTCAGGTACTAGCATGAGGCTTCTATCCGGAATATTGACAGGGCAGAATTTCGATGTCATCCTAAGAGGAGACGCCTCTTTATCGAAAAGACCGATGAAACGCATCGTGGAGCCATTATCGCTTATGGGCGCAGATATAAAAGCTAATCCCGATGGATATCCTCCCATTAAAATAAAAGGTGGGAAAGTGAAGCCTATAGATTATAAGATGCCGATCCCGAGCGCACAAATTAAATCCGCCATCCTCCTTGCCGGACTTTATGCTGATGGCATTACAATAGTAGAAGAAGCATTTAAGTCGCGAGATCATACGGAAAGGATGTTAAAATATTTCGGTTCAAAATTAAAAATCAATGGCTTAAAAGTTTCTCTGGAAGGAGCGAGAGAGCTTACTGCCAGGACCCTTGAAATTCCCGGAGACATTTCAAGTGCGAGTTTCTTTATTGCCGGAGTGATTCTTTTGAAAGGTTCTAAAATAAGGATAGATAGCGTGAATATAAATCCCACAAGGGCCGGCATTTTAAAGATATTATCCAAAATGGGGGTCAAGATCAAAATTTATAACAAGAAAAATTCATTCGAACCCTTTGGTGATTTAGAAATAGAATCCAGCAGTGCCAGAGGCACAGTGATAGACGAGAAGGACATTCCAAGCGTAATCGACGAGCTTCCAATACTCTTTGTCATCGCTGCTTGTTCCGAAGGGCGAACTGTGATAAAGGGCGCTCGAGAGTTGAGAGTGAAGGAAACTGACAGAATAAGATCTATGAGAGAGAACCTCGAGAAGATGGGTGCCAAAATACACTTGGAAGACAACGATATCATAATAGATGGCGTCGAGAAACTTAGAGGTGCAAGTTTAAAAAGTTTCGGCGACCACAGAACCTGCATGGCCATGACCATAGCAGCGCTTGCTGCAGAAGGCTCAAGCACCATAGATGATGTAGGCTGTGTCAGTAAATCTTTCCCGCAATTTTTCAGAACATTAGAAAAGTTAATGGTTTAAAATAGCAGGTTGCAATGCTAACCGATTTCGATATAAAACTCTTCTACTTGATAAATAAAAATTGTTCAAATCGAATTTTTGATTTCCTTATGCCTTTCATAAGTGAACTTGGGAGCATAGAGGTCTTAATTTTAATCTCTTTAGCAATATTTTTTTTAATGAAACGAAGAAAGAAAAAAGTCGCTATTCTTCTATTTGCAGGCATTGCGATCACATATCTCATAGTTTATTTTTTGAAAAATTGGATAGCCAGGCCCAGACCTTTTGCGGTTCTTCCAGATGTTCATCTTATAATTTATGGAAAGAAAGGCCTTTCATTTCCATCCGGCCATGCTGCTCAAAGTTTTATGGCGGCAACGATCCTGTCTAGATTTTTTCGAAGATACATGATCTTTTTTGTCATAGCTTTATTTGTCTGTTTTTCAAGGGTTTACGTTGGATTGCACTTCATCTCGGATGTAGTGGCCGGTGCATTGATTGGGACACTAATCGGTTACGCTCTTACCATTGCAAGCAAGCCCGAGAGCTTTTAATTTATATTTGACAATAGTATAATTTTTTGTTAATATTCAACTAGACGCGAGGAGCGGGTATGAATTGGAAGAATTTATGGAAGGCGAGTGCGAAATTATATAATGAGGTCTTGGGCTTATTCTCAAACGATATGGGCATAGACTTAGGGACAGCTACGACGCTCGTCTATTTGAAGAATCAGGGAATAGTCCTTTGCGAACCATCTGTCGTTGCGATCCATGCTGGGACGTCAAATGTTCTGGCCGTCGGAGAAGAGGCTAAACGAATGCTCGGCAGGACGCCCGGCAACATCGTAGCGATAAGGCCGATGCGCCATGGCGTTATAACTGACTTCGAGATCTCTGAATCTATGCTGAGATATTTCATTAAGAAGGTCAATTCAGCACGACCCCTCGTTCGTCCGAGAATAGTTATAGCGATACCATCTGGCATAACAGAGGTTGAGAAGAGGGCAGTGAAGGATTCGGCGCTTCATGCGGGCGCAAGAGAGGTCTTCATGATAGAAGAGCCTATGGCGGCTGCGATAGGTGTTGGTCTTCCGATTCAAGAGCCCTCAGGCAATATGATAATAGATATTGGCGGCGGCACTACTGAGATGGCCGTCATATCTCTGGCAGGCGTGGTATTTTCAAAATCTGTGCGGGTCGGTGGCGACGAGCTGGATGAAGCGATAATAAATTATATGAAGAAGAACTATAACCTTATGATAGGTGAGCGCACCGCTGAAGAAATAAAAATAAAGATCGGTTCAGTCTATCCCCTAGAAGAAGAGTTGAAGATGGAAGTAAAAGGAAGGGACCTCGTGGCGGGCCTGCCGAAGACAGTTACAATTACAAGTGAAGAAGTAAGGGAGGCGATGGCAGAGCCGATAGCGCAAATTCTAGAAGCCGTGCGCATTACTCTGGAGAGGACGCCGCCAGAGTTATCCTCGGATTTGATAGATAAGGGAATAGTTCTTGCAGGGGGAAGTTCTTTACTAAGAGGAATCGATAAGTTAATTTCAGAGGAGACTGGACTCCCTGTCCATCTTGCAGAAGATCCAATGACTGCCGTTGCACTTGGGACAGGTAAAGTTTTGAGCGAAATAAAATATTTAAAGAAAGTAACTATAACGCCAAGGCTTGAAAGATAACGCTATAGTAAATAGATGTGCACACTTCAAAAAATCGGATATTTAAAACCCTCGTAATATTATTTCTTCTCGCCATTCTAATCATAAACGCCAAAGCCATTGTAAGTCCGCTAAGAGCAAGACTTACAGATTTAAGCGCCCCGTTGTTAAAATCTGTCCGATCGTCGATTCTGGCGTTCAAGAGAATAATTCCTTTCGCATTCCTTAGAGAAGAGAATCGAGTTTTGCGGCAGAAGGTCGATCTCTTGGCAAGGAAATTAGAGGAGACAAAGGCGGTATATGACGAAAACAACAGGCTTAAAGGACTCCTCGATTTTAGGCAAACTCTTTCTTATACAACAATACCCGCTCAGGTTATTGGCAGAGATCCGACAAATTGGTCAAATTCTATTATAATAGATAAGGGCCTGACAAGCGGCGTGAGGCAGAATAAAGCGGCGATCTCAATGAAAGGGCTTGTGGGAAGAGTATTAGAAGCGGGAAGAAAGTCAAGCAAGATACTTCTCATAACAGACCCAAATTCGAAAGTGGGGGTGCTGATACAAAGAAACAGGCAAGGTGGCATATTGATTGGCAGGCCTGATGGAAGATGCAAAATGATATATATTGCGCTCGATTCTGATCTAGTTCCGGGGGATAAGGTCATCACAGCCGGCTTTGGCAGCATATTTCCAAAAGATATTTTAGTGGGAGAGGTTGTAAAGGTAGATAAGGAGCCTGGAAGACTTTACAAATATGCGATAGTGAAGACTCAAGAAGATCTGTCCAAGATAGAGGAAGTGTTATGTATAAGATAAATAGAAAAAATATATATTTTATACTTCTAATTGCGCTCTTTTTTCAAACGGCACTTTTAAATCACCTAAGGATATTCGGTGCGAAGCCGGATCTCCTCCTCATATGCGTTGTGTTCTTTTCGCTTTTCTTGGGTTCGGGTGCAGGGCTTGAATGCGGCATCCTTGCGGGGGTATTTAAAGACATATTTGCATTAGATTTTTTTGGAATAAACACATTCATCTTAGGCATTACAGGCTTTACCGTTGGGGTTCTTAATGCAAAATTTTTTAAAGACTCTAAGACGACTCAACTTGTGCTTGTCTTTTCTTTCACAATATTTTCTATGATGCTGCATTTTACACTTGTTAGGATATTTTCAAAGGCTATAATTTTGAGCTTGCGAGAATATTTTGTAACTTCTATCATTCCAACCGGTATATATACTGGCATTATATCGATTCCAATATTTTCTAAATTTGTTGAGATGTATAAGTTAAAAGAGCTGGAAGATATTTTGTGAGAGACAAAATACTAACTACCATCATATCCGTTTTTTTTACGCTATTAGCAATAGCTCTATTCTATGCCCAAATTTTAAGATTCCCTTACTACTCCAGACTGTCAAAAAATAATTCTATACGCATTGTTCCGATTGATGGTCCGCGCGGCAATATATTTGATAGAAACGGAGTGCCGCTTGTTACTAATAGACTATCATTCGATGTGGCTATTGTTTATCAGGAGTTGAAGGACAGGGGAAGGATAACGCGTCTTTTAAGCGAAGTCCTCGGGATGTCAGGCAGAGAAATTCTGGAGGCGTTGGAAAAATCTAGGCAGCGGCCATATGCGCCGGTTGTAATAGCAGAGGATATTGATAAAGAAAAGGCCATCGCTTTAGAAGAAGCGAGCCTGGATGCAGATGGCCTTCTGGTGGAGACCAGACCCAAGCGAGATTATATATACGATAATATTGGCAGTCACATATTCGGCTATTTAAGTCAGATCACCGAAGAAGAACTTGAGGAGATGAAGGATTATGGGTATCGGTCAAGAGACCTTGTGGGAAGAGACGGACTCGAAAAATATTATGATAGTCATCTTAAAGGTGTTGACGGCGGGACTCAAATCGAAGTCGATAGCCGCGGACGGCAGACGAGGATTATGGGGTTAAAAGAGCCTTCTATCGGCAAGGATTTATATCTGACGATAGATATAGCATTGCAGTCGACATGCGACAAATTACTGGGAGAGCATAAGGGCGCTGTTATCGTTATGGATCCGAAGAACGGCGGAGTGCTGGCGCTCGTCAGCCATCCGGCATTTGACCCTAATATTTTTGTCAGGCCGAAAATGTCTGATGAAAGACTGCGTTTATTGAAAGACAGGATTGGCAGGCCTTTATCGAACAGGGCCATATCAGGGCTCTACGCGCCAGGCTCAGTCTTTAAGATCGTTACCGCATCGGCTGCATTAGAAACCAGAAGGATAACTCCGAATATGCATTTTTTCTGTAACGGCAGCTATAAACTTGGCAATGCGAAATTCGATTGCTGGAAGGAAGAAGGCCATCAGTCCCAGAATATTGTCGGAGGACTTACTAATTCCTGTAATGTGTTCTTCTATAATGCTGGGAGGGTTACAGGGGTAGATGCGATGGAAGCGTCCGCTAAAATTTTCGGATTTGGAAAGCCAACGGGTATTGATCTGCCTGATGAGGTTAAGGGGCTGGTGCCTGGCAGGGTATGGAAAAAATTATATAAAAAAGAAAATTGGTATGAAGGCGAGACGCTCAACTATGCTATCGGTCAAGGATATCTATTAGTGACACCGATACAGGTTTTAGATAT
>JAHFGO010000012.1:0-16937 GCA_023247385.1 Candidatus Omnitrophota bacterium
AGGGTTCTTCTTGTTTAGGATATTTGACATATTAAAACCACAGCCAGCAAAAAGAATGGAGCGCTTGACCGGCTCTTTGGGTATAATGTTCGATGACATAATAGCCGCTATTTATACTAATTTTATCCTGCAGATTCTGTCCCGCATATTCCATCTTCTTTAAGATATAAAAAGTTAGTGTGTATTTTCTATTCGTGTGTGCCTTCAGCTAAGAGTGGACACGAAGGCTTTGTTATTTCGAAAACTTCACTTCGTGGAGCTTCGTGTAAATAGGGCCTTTGGGCGTGAGGGTGCTTTGGAATAGAATCACTGAAGAGATGCATTGGTTTAATGTTAAAGGTTTAAGATTTAAGGCCTCTATTTTTTCTTTTAATGCCGCCTTATTTTTTGAAAGATTCCTGACCCGGCCAATAGTTAAATGCGCAGCAAATGGCCGCCTCTCTTTCTCAAATCCCAACCTTGACAACGCATCATCTGTCTTTTGAGCTAATTCTTTCAACTCATTCGCGCCTTTATCGATGCCTGCCCATATTACTCGCGGATATTCTATCTTAGGAAATGCGCCTATATCTCTTATGGTAATTTCGAACGGTTCTGTTTCGCTCGCTATCTTAGCAAGGATATTCTTAATCTTTTCGCTTTTTTCTTCAGAGACTTCACCTAAAAACTTCATGGTGATATGAATATTTTGTTCCTCAACCCATTTGACGTCAGCGCCGGAATATCTTAGGTGGGATTGAATTTGAGCAAGTCCATTTCTGATCTCTTCGGAAATTTCTATTGCTATGAATGTGCGCATAGTTTAGGTTGGTTAAGTATTCTTGCGAATTAAATTCAGCGCCGCTTGCGATGCTTGGAACTTGATGTCTTCACGCGAACCTCTAAATCTGAACTCCATGACAATCCTCTTTTTATCGGTGACGAGTGCGGCGTAGACGAGGCCGACAGGTTTATATTTTGTTCCGCCAGTCGGCCCGGCAATTCCTGTTATGGATATGCCTATATCAACGCAGGCAAAGTGCTTTATTGCCCTTGCCATCTCGACTGCAACCGGTCTGGAGACAGCGCCGTATTTTTCCATTAATTTTTGTGAAATACCAAGAAAGCTTTCTTTCGATTTATTTGAATAACTAATAATACCTGTCATGAAGTATTTAGAGCTTCCGCTTACATTAGTAAGCCGGTCTGATAGCAACCCTCCCGTACAAGACTCGGCAGTGGCGATCGTCAGTTTCTTTTTCGTTAAGACTTTTCCAACCGCGCTTTCTAATGTTTCGTCATCATAGCCAAATATATGGCCGTTTAATCGTTTGGCTATCTTTTTTTCTATTTTTTTAATAGCATTTACTGCTGTTTTTTCGTCTTTTGCCTTCGACATTATCTTCAAATCCACCTCTCCCAATTTTGCGTATATTCCGACAGTGACGGGAGGCTTCAATTTGAGAAGGTCTTTTACTTTCGCATCTACTTTTGCTTCAGCCAGTCCAGTAGTGTTTATAGTTCGAGACCTTATCGTCCAATTGCCTTTAAATGTTTTTTTAAGATAAGAGAGGATATCATATTCGAACATTGGTTTTAACTCTCTTAAGGGGCCAGGAAGGCAAATTATTATTTTATTACCGCATTTCGCAATTAGGCCAGGTGCGCTACCGACCTTATTTTTTATAATCTTTATATCTTTTTTGTCGATTAGCTCTGATATGGTCTGAATAGTTACATCATCGATTGTGGGGCCAAGGCCGCCAGTGGTAATTATAACATCAGAACGGCTCAAAGCTTTTCTAACAGATTCGATAATTCTTTGAGGGTTGTCGCCTATCGTAGTTTGATAATAGATGTCTATTCCTATCTCGGCTATTTTTCGTGATAGGAAGGCAACATCTGTGTTTACGATATGGCCGAGGAGCAATTCCGTTCCGATTGAGATGATTTCCGCTTTCATATAGCTGGCATTATATGCTTTTTTAAAAAAATTTGCAATAATTTCAGTATTTTTTACGTCTTTATATATATGGGCAAGAGTAGATGGTGCGGTGAAATTGACTTTACAAGAAGGGGGTGATAAATGTATAATATAGTTTCTTAAGTAATATAATTATAATGTATATGATTTGTGTATCCCTCGAAAGCTCCTATTCGTTGCTTTCTCGGGAGAAAATTTGTTATACAAATTTTAGGAGAGTCAAAATGGTAAAAGCTAAGCCAAAAGAGAAGGAAGAACCAAGTCAGGAGAAGGATGCAACGCAGGAACAGAAGACGAAGGCGCTTGATTTGGCGCTTGAACATATTGAGAAGCAGTTTGGAAAAGGCTCCATAATGAAGCTGGGTCAGGATTTTAAGCTCGATGTCCCCGCTATTTCCACAGGTTCTGTCGCAGTTGATATTGCATTAGGTGTAGGCGGTGTACCTCGAGGAAGAGTAGTTGAGATCTTTGGCCCGGAATCGAGCGGTAAGACGACGCTAACTTTAAGTATAATCGCAAATGCCCAGAAGGCAGGAGGCCAGGCTGCGTTTTTAGATGCAGAGCATGCCTTTGATGCGAGCTACGCTAAGAAATTGGGAGTGAATTTGGATAATCTTTTGATGTCACAGCCTGATACAGGTGAACAGGCGCTGGAGATTGCCGAAACGCTGGTGCGTTCGAATGCAATTGATGTGATCGTCATAGATTCAGTTGCAGCGCTGACACCTCGGGCGGAGATAGAGGGTGAGATGGGTGCCTCCCACATGGGGCTTCAGGCCAGGCTCATGAGCCAGGCATTACGAAAGCTTTCCGGTGCGATCGCAAAGTCAAAAACATGCGTCATATTCATAAACCAGATCAGAGAGAAGATTGGCGTCATGTTTGGAAATCCTGAGACGACGCCAGGCGGCAGGGCATTGAAATTTTATTCATCTGTTAGAATAGACTTAAGGCGCATCGCCTCTTTGAAGAAAGGTGAGGAGGTTGTGGGTAACCGCGTTAGAGCTTCTATTGTAAAGAATAAGGTAGCCCCGCCTTTCAGGAAGGCAGAGTTTGATATCATGTACGATGAAGGCATCTCAAAGTCAGGAAGTATTCTGGATGTGGGGGAGGCGCTCGGAGTCTTGCAGAAGAGTGGATCCTGGCTGGTATATGGTGAAGAAAAATTAGGCCAGGGTAAAGAGAATGCAAGAGTCTACCTGAAAGATAACCCAAAAGTTTTGGCTAAAATAGAAAAAGAGATTGTAGAGAAAGCATTTAAATAATACTAAAATTGGAAATAGACAAAAATAGGGCTCAAGCAAAAAATAATGCTTACAGCCTATTGCGTGTAAGGCCGAGAAGCGAATTCGAAATCACACAGCGCTTAAAATTAAAAGGCTATGACGATTCTACGATAACGCAAACAGTGAACGGCCTTAAGCGCAGAGGCGAACTAGACGATGAAAAATTCAGCCGCTTCTGGGTTGACTCGCGGATGCATTTAAATCCTGTCGGCGATTGTCTATTGAGGCATGAACTGAAAGAAAAAGGCGTAAGCGATTCTATAATCGAAGCCACCTTAAGTTATAAGGCTAAAACTGTAGATGAATACAAGGTGGCTTTTAGTATGGCCAAGGAGCGATTTGAGCGATTCAAGAAGCTGGATAGAAGAAAAGCGATGAAGCGGGTATATGATTTTTTGCTGCGCCGCGGGTTCAAATATGATACTGTACGAAAAATAATCGAGGAAATAGCAACATAACCAAAAACACACCTCCGGGGTGTGTTTTTGGTACGGTTTTAGATTTTATGAAGACGGATGATATAAGGAAGGCCTTTCTGGATTTTTTCAAATCCAAGGGCCATGAGATAATTCCAAGCGATTCGCTTGTTCCTAAGGATGATACGACGTTGCTTTTAACGGGCGCTGGCATGAACCAGTTTAAGGAGAAGTTTTTGGGCCGTAATATAACATACAGGCGCGCTGCTACGTGCCAGAAGTGCTTGAGGACCGGCGATCTTGAGAATGTCGGCAAGACTCCGGGCCATCACACGTTCTTTGAGATGCTTGGAAATTTTTCTTTTGGTGATTATTTTAAGAAAGAGGCGATAGAATGGTCATGGGAATTCTTAACCAAAAATTTAAAAATCAAACCCCAGAGCCTATGGGCTTCAGTATACGAAGGTGATGCTGAGGCTTATAATATCTGGAAGGGTGTTATAAAGATTCCGAAAGATAAAATAATAAAATTTGGAGCCAAAGAGAATTTCTGGCCCTCAGAGGCGCCGACTAAAGGGCCAAACGGGCCATGCGGCCCTTGCTCTGAAATATTCTACGATTACGGCGAAGGTTCTATTGAAGTATGGAATTTGGTATTCACGCAGTTCGACAGACAGCCTGATGGCACATTAAAACCGCTGCCGAATAAGAATATAGACACAGGCATGGGGCTTGAGAGATTAGCGTCTGTAATGCAAGGAGTAAAAACGAATTTTGAGATAGATATATTCAGGCCGATAGTTGAAGAGATAGTTAAAAGCTCAAAGTTCAAAGCTCAAAGCTCAAAAGTAAATGCGATAGCAGACCATATTCGTGCAGTGACGTTCGCGATAGCGGATGGCGTAATGCCATCAAATGAGGAGCAAGGCTACGTCGTAAGGAAATTGATACGGCGTGCCATGATGCACAGTCAAAATATCGGCATAAAAGAATCTCATCTCTATAAATTGGTTAGTGTGGTGACTAACGTCATGTGCCAGCCGTATCCTGAATTGAAAACGATACGCGACGATATCGCGCAGGTTGTAAAGAGGGAAGAAGAGAATTTTTTAAATGTTGTCGAAACCCAGCTTCCAAAAGTTGAAGAGGCTTTTAAAAAAATACAAAAGAGCTCTACCGACAAGGAGTTGGCAAGATTAGCTTTTAATTTTTACGATACATATGGCATGCCTTACGATATGCTGAAAGAGATTGCTGCCAAGTTAAAGCTGGATATAAAAAAGGATGAATTTGAAAATTTACTCAATAAACAGAGAGACTTATCCAGATCAAAGACGAAGATAAAGGGTGAGATATTCTCTCAAGACTTTGCGAAAAAAGTGGAGGCATTAGGTTTAAAGACCGAGTTCTTAGGATATGAGTCCTCACGCGGCGAGGCGAAAGTCCTGGCTGTCCTTGACGGAGGCGAGGTCATTTTAGACAAAACGCCATTTTACGGCGAATCCGGCGGCCAGGTTGGAGATTGGGGAAAAATTGAAACGCCGTCCGGGACCATGGAAGTTGAAGACGCTAAAAAGATAGGCGATACGATAGTCCATATCGGCAAGATGCTCAAAGGGAAGATATTGAAAGGCGAGGTCGCAAAAGTCTCGATTAATGAAGAAACACGCAAAAAGGTGATGGCTAATCACACCGCAACACACCTTCTACAGGCTGCGTTGAGGAAAGTGTTGGGAGAGCATGTGCATCAGACAGGGTCGCTGGTAGATGCAGACCACCTGAGGTTTGATTTCACACATATGAAGAAGGTGGAGGACCGGGAGGTCGCAAGAGTCGAGGAAATAGTAAACGAAAATATCAAAAAGGCGGTTGTTGTAAAGAAAGAGATCGAGGATATCGAGGCCGCCAAGAGACAAGGCGCGACAGCGCTATTCGGAGAAAAATACGATAAAAGGGTACGCGTGGTTTCAATAGGGGATATATCGAAAGAGCTTTGCGGTGGCACCCATGTCGATAATACCAAAGATATAGTCCTATTTAAGATCGCGCGGGAAAGCGCTATTGCCTCAGGAGTGCGTCGAATAGAGGCATTGACAGGAGAAACAGCAAAAGAGTGGATGAGAAAGCAGGAAGAAGCTCAAAGCTCAAAGCTCAAAGCTCAAAGTGAAAAAGAAGAAAAGAAAAAAACTTCCGAGAAAAGACTTGAGGAAGAGATTGAAAAGATAGATTCGATCATAGCCAGGTCGAAAACCATCGGAAACTCAAAAATTGTAGTGGAGGTCATAGAGGATATGGATATCGAAGGTTTGAGAGCGCTTAGCGACAAGATAAGACAGAGAGAAAAATCGGCGGTTGTAGTGTTATTTACAAAGACTATTGACAAGGCGTCATTTATAATTTCTGTAACAGAAGACCTCATAAAGCAAAACTTGAATGCCGCCATCTTGGCGAAAGACATGGCGAAATTAATAGATGGCTCTGGCGGCGGCAAGTCCACATTTGCACAAGGCGGCGGGAAAGCGCCCTCAAAATTAAAAGATGCGCTGAAAGAAATTTTTAACATCCTGAAGGTGAGGATGAAATGAGGCTTGTAAGAGTAGGCGGTAAACAATTCCAGAAACTCTGCGATAGAAATTTTTGCCGTAACAAACGAGTTAGCGAAAGCGTCAAATCGATAATTGAGAATGTGAAACTTTACGGCGACGAGGCAGTGATAAGATATACAAGAAAATTTGATAAGGTGAAACTCGCTCCCAGAGACTTAAAGGTCTCAGAGCATGAAATATCAGGTGCATATCAGGATATAAAGCCAGAGTTCATTTCGACGATTAAGATTGTATTGGACAATGTAAACAAATTTTATAAAAAACAATTAAAGAAATCGTGGAAGATCAAGGATGCGGATGGCGTTCTGTTGGGCGAAAAGATCACCCCTATCGAAAAAGTCGGCGTCTATGTTCCAAGCGGCACGGTGCCGCTGGTTTCAAGCGTATACATGACCGTCATTCCGGCCAAGATGGCAGGAGTGAGGTCGATAGCGCTCGTTACACCGCCCAACGAATATAAATCTGTTGATCCGCACATATTGGTGGTTGCAGATTTATTGAAAGTAGATGAAATATACAAGGTGGGCGGCGCTCAGGCCGTTGCGGCGCTCGCATTTGGCACTAGATCAATATCAAAAGTCGACAAGATAGTAGGGCCGGGGAATGCCTATGTAACGGAAGCGAAGCGACAGGTCTTCGGATATTGCGATATAGATATGCTCGCCGGCCCAACAGAGGTGGTGGTAATTGCGAACCAATTTTCGAATCTAAATTTCATAAAGGCTGATCTGGATGCCCAGGCAGAACATTTTATGGGGCTTGCTATCTTGATAACAAATTCAAAAAAGATAGTGAAAATATTTAAGAAAGAGGATATGAAGGGATATATCGTTTTAGTCAAGAATATGGATGAAGCAGCAGAGGTCAGCAATATGCTGGCGCCAGAGCATCTCGAGATATTGACCAATAATCCGAAGAGGGTAGTTAAAAATATAACTAATGCCGGTGCGATATTCTTGGGCCCATATACGCCGGTTGCTGTAGGTGATTACGTTGCGGGGCCAAGCCACGTCCTGCCAACCGGCGGGTCTAGCCGATTCTTCTCCGGACTCGGGGTATCAGATTTTTATAAGAGCTCGCATATTCTCTCCTATACAAAAAAAGCGCTTGAGAAGATTCGCGAGCCGCTCGAAAAAGTAGCTGCAATAGAAAAACTCGATAAGCATTTGGACTCAGTGAAAGTGAGGTTTGAATAAGATGGCTGAGAAGGCAAGATCTGCTACCATAAAGCGTAAAACTACGGAGACCGACATTGCAGGGAAACTCGTTATTGACGGGAAAGGGAAGGCCGATATACATACAGGTATAGGGTTTTTAGATCACATGCTGACGCTTTTTAGTTTTCATGGATTATTTGACATTACGCTCAAAGCAAAAGGCGACCTCAACGTAGACATTCATCACACCAACGAAGATGTGTCCATATGCCTCGGGAAGGCATTTAAAGACGCGCTCGGCGATTGCAAAGGGATAAAGCGCTTTGGGTCGAAAGATGTCCCGATGGATCAGGCAGCAGCGAAGGTGACGGTAGACGTAGGGGGCAGATATGCCTTTGTCTGGAAGGTTCCACCTTATGCTCCTGCGGAATTAACCTCTCGCGAAGAAGGTTACTCGCTTCAGGACGGGAAGGATTTTCTAGATACTTTCGCGAAGAATGCGAACATAAACCTGCATATCGAAGTCTATTCCGGAGAGGATACGCATCATGTCTTAGAAGCGATATTCAAGGCGTTCGGCATAGCGATGGATGAAGCAACGCAAGTTGACGTGCGCAGAAAAGGAGTGCCGTCAACCAAGGGAATAATATGATTGCAGTGATAGACTACGGAATGGGAAACTTGCGGAGCGTTGAGAAGGCGCTTAATGTGGTGGGCGCGAAGACCAAGGTGACATCGCGTGCCAGCGATTTGAAAAAATGCGAAAAGCTTGTATTCCCAGGCGTTGGCGCATTTGGAGAGGCGATGAGAGAATTGAAGCGTCGTAAACTAATCGAACCGATAAAAGATGCCATAGATAGCGGAAAGTCTTTTTTAGGGCTTTGTCTCGGGCTGCAGCTGCTATTTGAAAAAAGTGATGAGGCGCCGGGCGTCAAAGGGCTCTGTGTGCTAAAGGGCGAGGTAAAAAAGTTTAAAGTAAAAAATTTAAAAGTTCCGCACATGGGCTGGAATAACGTAGGCTATAGGCCAAAGGCCAAAGGCCTAAGATCTAAAATTCTGAACGGTGTTATAAATGGCGCATACATGTATTTTGTTCACTCTTATTATGTGAAACCGAAGGAATCGAAGATCGCTGTTACTACGACAGATTATGGAATAAAGTTCATATCCGGGATTCAGAAGGATAATATTTACGGATTTCAGTTTCACCCCGAGAAGAGCCAGGAATTGGGATTAAAAATTTTAGAGAATTTTGTCCGCCTTCCTGTATCTGGATAATCAAAGTAGATAGCATACGGCGGACATCCGCCGAAGGCTATCTTTTATGAATAGCTCAATACACGAAGGCGGATGTAAGGTTATGATTAAGGTAATCCCGGCAATAGATATAAGAGACGGCAAGGTCGTCCGGCTAACACAAGGATTGGCCAGCGAAGAGACGATATATTTTGACTCGCCACTTGATGTGGCAGAAGGGTTAGCCTCATCGGGCGTGGAACTGATTCATATTGTTGATCTCGACGGCGCCTTGAAGGGCAAGCTCAGGAACCTAGAAATAATCAAAAAGATAGCCAATACCGTAATGCCCAAAGTAGAACTGGGAGGCGGAATAAGAGATGAGGCTACTATAAAGATGGTCCTGGATAGCGGCATAGATAAGGTTGTCATCGGAACCAAGGCCCTGGAAGAAGATTTTATCGGAAAAATAACAAAAACATTCGGGGATAGAATAGTTGTTGGAATTGACGCGCGGGAGGGAATGGTCCACACAAAGGGTTGGGCATTAAAGACAAATATGAAAGCAATAAATTTAGCAAAAAGAATTGAAAAGATAGGGATTAAGACAATAAATTATACTGATATCTCGAGGGATGGAACTTTAAAGGGGCCCAATATCGATAGCTTACGAGAATTGCTCCAGTCAACAAATATAGATGTGATCGCAGCAGGCGGAATATCGACAATAGATGATCTAAAAAAGTTGAAGGCATTAGAAGAGGACGGCCTTAAAGGAGTCATCATAGGAAAGGCCATTTATGAAAATAGGATAGATTTAAAAGAGGCAATTCAGATATGCTCACAAAAAGGATAATGCCCTGTCTGGACATTAAAGATGGAAGAGTTGTCAAGGGCGTAAATTTTATAAATCTGCAGGATGCCGGAGACCCTGTAGAAAACGCCAAATTTTATGATAAAGAGTTAGCTGATGAGCTCGTATTTCTTGATATCACTGCGAGTTTTGAAAAACGCAAAACCACGATAGGCCTTGTGAGTAGAGTGGCTGAGGCTATATTCCTTCCGTTCACAGTCGGCGGCGGAATACGCACGATAGACGATATAAGAAATCTATTGAAAGCCGGCTGCGATAAAGTCTCCATAAATACAGCAGCCGTAAAGGACCCGAATTTTGTAAAAAAATCTTCTGCCAGATTCGGAAACCAATGTATCGTAGTAGCGATAGATGCTAAATGTAAAATTAAGACGAAGACGAAACAGCAATGGGATGTCTTTATCGATGGCGGCAGGAGTCCAACAGGACTGGATGCGATTAAATGGGCAAAGAAAATGGAATCGCTTGGTGCAGGAGAAATACTATTAACCAGCATGGACTACGATGGCACCAAGGAGGGATACGACATTGAGTTGACAAGACGAGTGAGCGAGACAGTGCAAATTCCTGTTATCGCTTCCGGTGGCGCTGGCAACATGGAACATCTTTATGATGCTTTGACAGAAGGCAAGGCTGATGCTGTCCTTGCCGCATCGATATTCCATTACCGGGAGTATTCGGTTCGTGAAGCGAAGGAGCATTTACGAAAAAGAGGGGTGCAAGTTAGACTATGAATATAAATAAGATATTGGAGAGCATAAAATTCGACGAGAGGGGGCTTATCCCGGCGATAATTCAGGATTATAAATCAAAAGCAGTCCTGACGTTATGCTATATGAACCGCCAAGCTATAGAAAAGACGTTCGAAGAAGGCAAGGTCTACGTGTATAGAAGATCCAAAGGGCAACTTATGATGAAAGGCGCAACTAGCGGCTGCATACAAAGAGTCAAATCCCTCTGCATAGACTGCGAGGGCAATTCGTTCTTATTTGAGGTTGCACAGAAAAGGGGAGCCTGCCACGAAGGTTACTTCACTTGTTATTTTAGAAAAGCCGATAAAGACGGAAATTTCAAGGTAGTAGGTAAACGCATATTCGATCCATGTAAGGTCTACAAATAATGTATTGCCCTAATAAAGAAGAATTTACAAAGCTGTCGAAAAAGGGAAACTTGATTCCAGTCTATAGAGAGATATTGGCAGATTTCCAGACGCCTCTTTCTTGTTATGCTAGAATAGATAAAAGCAATTACTCATTTTTGTTAGAATCGGTAGAGGGCGGGGAAAGGCTTGCCAGATATTCATTTTTGGGCGGCTCTCCGTCTTTAGTACTTTCAAGTAAGGCCGACAAAATTATTCTAACTGAGGGCAATGTAAGAAAAACGTTCACAACAAATGATCCGATACAAGAATTGAAGAAGATATTGTCACAATATAAATTTGTAAGAGTAGATGGTCTGCCAAGATTCTCTGGAGGGCTAGTTGGATTTTTTGGGTATGACATGGTTCGATTTATGGAAGACCTTCCCGATAAGAACCCGGATGACTTGAAAGTGCCGGATTCAGTATTTATGCTTACCGATATGTTGCTCATCTTCGACCATGTTGATCATAAGATAAAGGTTGTGTCGAATGTCCATGTAAAAGCCAACCCGTTAAAGTCCTATGACGAGGCGATTACAAAGATAGAGAAGATAATAAATGAGCTTAAAAGCGTGCCATCAAAGAAGATTGCCACAGTTAATAAGAGAGCGGCCGGCTTAAGACTAAAATCTAATTTTACAGAGGAAGGATTTGAAAAGATCGTAAAGAAAGCGAAGGAATATATCAAAAAAGGCGATATAATTCAAGTGGTATTATCACAAAGGTTTGAAGCGAGAATAGAATCCAGTCCATTTCAAATATACAGGGCGCTTCGTTCGATAAACCCGTCTCCGTACATGTACTATTTGAAATTGAATGATTTTTCGCTAGTCGGATCATCGCCGGAGATCATGGTTAGGTGTGAGGACGGCGTAGTAGAGCTCAGGCCAATAGCAGGCACCAGGCCGCGCGGCGCATCCGAAGAAGAGGACTCTTCTCTCCTAAAGGAGCTATTGGCTGATCCTAAAGAGAGGGCAGAGCACATAATGTTGGTGGATCTCGGAAGAAACGATATAGGCAGGGTATGTAGTTATAAGTCTGTTAAGGTATCGGAGCTTATGACAATAGAGAAGTATTCTCACGTTATGCATATCGTAAGCGATGTTTCAGGCCGCCTTAAAGATAATAAAGATGTATTCGATGTTATAAGGGCTACATTTCCAGCAGGGACTGTTTCTGGTGCGCCCAAAGTCCGCGCCATGGAGATAATCGATGAATTAGAGAACGTGAGAAGGGGAACGTATGCTGGCAGCGTTGGGTATTTCAGTTTCTCCGGGAATCTCGATTCCTGCATTACTATAAGGACTATATTGATAAAGGATAATGTTGCGTATATCCAGGCCGGGGCAGGCATCGTGGCAGACTCCGACCCTAAGAGAGAATATCAGGAGACCGTAAATAAGGCCAAGGCCCTAGTCAGGGCGATTGAGATGGCAGAGGAGGGGCTTGAATGATTCTCGTCATCGATAATTACGATTCGTTCACATATAACTTAGTTCAATATTTGGGAGAGCTTGGTGCAAAGCTTGTAGTTTACAGAAACGACAAGATAGGCTTAGATGAAATAAAGAAGATGCGACCTGAGAGAATAGTGATTTCCCCTGGTCCCGGCGAGCCGAAAGATGCTGGCATCTCCGAGGAGGTTATTTTAGTTTTCGGTGAAAAAACACCAATCTTGGGAGTCTGTCTTGGCCATCAAGCAATTGGCGAAGTTTTCGGCGGTCGAATTGTTGGTTCGAAATATTTAATGCATGGGAAGACCTCTCTCATATATCATGATGGGAAAGAAATATTCAAGCAAGTGAAAAATCCTTTTGAGGCGACCAGATACCACTCTCTGGTTGTCGAGAGGAAAAGTTTTCCGAAGCCACTGAAGATTACTGCCCAGACGAAAGATAAGGAAATCATGGGGCTAGAGCACAAGAGATACCCGATCTACGGCGTTCAATTCCATCCGGAATCCATCTTGACGCTAGAGGGCAAGAAGATACTAAGGAACTTTTTAAAAATATGATAAGAGAAGCGATCGAAAAAGTAGTGAGGAGGATAGATCTAAGTGAAAAAGAGATGCGGGAAGTCTTTGAGGAGATCATGTCTGGAAAAGCAACTCATGCACAGATAGCTGCATTTATAACCGCCCTTAGAATGAAGCCCGAGACAATAGATGAGATAACAGTTGCAGCAAAGGTTATGAGAGAAAAAGCGATCCATCTAGATGTCAGGGATAATGTTGTGGATACGTGCGGCACGGGGGGGAGCGGAATTAATACATTTAATATATCGACAACTGCCGCATTTATAGTGGCTGGTTGCGGTCTAAAAGTTGCAAAGCATGGGAATAGAAGCGCATCAAGTAGTTGCGGAAGCGCTGACGTTTTAGAGACCCTCGGAGTTAAACTGGAGATTGGGCCGGATCTTGTCAAAAAATGCATAGAGGAAGTTGGCATAGGTTTTATATTTGCACCCGTCTTTCACAATGCGATGAAATATGCCATCGAACCCAGGCGGGAAATAGGCATAAGGACTATATTCAATATACTCGGCCCCCTATCGAATCCGGCAAATGCTGTAAGTCAGGTTCTTGGAGTTTACGAGGCAAGGTTAACCGAGGTGCTGGCGCATGTTCTAAAAAATATAGGTGCATCAAGAGCATTTGTTGTGCATGGCATGGATGGATTGGACGAGATAACGATAACAGCGAAGACCATGATTACAGAGCTAAAAAATGGAAGGATAATGTCCTACTATATAACTCCTGAAAAATTCAGAATGAAAAGGGCATCCTTGAAAGACATAAAAGGCAGCAGCGCAAAAGAAAATGCTGAAATCACCCTTTCAATTTTGAAAGGCGAACGAGGACCAAGAAGAGATGTCACTATATTAAATGCCGCGGCGGCTATAGTCAGCGGATTCAAGGCGCGCAATTTTAATGAAGGAATAAAATTGGCAGCCGATTCAATCGATTTGGGCAGGGCGCTTGACAAACTGCTCAAATTAAAAGAGCTTACAAATAGATGATACTATCCAGAATAATAGAAGAGAAAAGACGCGTCATCGAAGAAGCGAAGCGTCTCAAGCCACAGGACCGTCTCGTTAATGAGGCTAAGAACATTTACGTTAAGAGCGCTTTCAAGAAGAATGTATCCAGGCCGCATCACATAAACTTAATAGCAGAGATCAAGAAGGCGTCTCCATCCAAGGGCATATTGAGGGGTGACTTTAATCCTGTAAAGATCGCAATAACGTACCAGGCTAATGGCGCAAGCGCCATATCTGTTTTGACTGATGAGCGCTTTTTTGAAGGAAAGCTTGAATACATAAAGAAGATTAAAGAGAATGTTTCGCTTCCCATTTTAAGAAAGGATTTCATTATTGACGAATACCAGATATATGAATCGGTAATAGCAGGCGCTGATGCCATACTTCTGATAGCGGAGCTCTTGTCTACGAATGAGATGATCAGTTTCTATAATCTTGCCGCTTCATTAGGGCTCGACGTGCTTATGGAAGTTCATAATGAAGAGGACATAGAAAAGGCTCTTGTTACAGATGCCAGCATGATAGGGATCAATAATAGGGACCTTCATACTTTTAAGGTAGACCTTAATGTTACACAGAAGCTCATCCGCCTAATTCCGCAAAATAAGATCAAGGTATCCGAGAGCGGCATAAGATCTTACGAAGATGCGATGTTCTTAAAGTCGCTCGGCGTCAATGCTGTACTGATAGGCGAAGCATTTATGGAGTCAAGCGATATAGCCGCCAAGATACGGGAGATAATGAGGTTTTGATGACCAAGATCAAGATCTGCGGGATAACGAACAAGATCGACGCGATGAATGCATCAAAACTCGGTGTTGATATGTTAGGGTTTGTCTTCTATAAGAAATCGAAGAGATACATCGAGCCTTTGACGGCAGAGGACATTATAAATGAATTATCGCCATCCATAGGGAAGGTTGGCGTATTTGTAGATGAGGTAGAAAAGAATGTGATCAAGATTGCAGAAGATACAGACCTGGATACGCTGCAGTTTCATGGCAATGAGACGCCAGAGTATTGCAGTAGTTTTAGATACAAGTATAAAGTTATAAAGGCGTTTAGGCTTAAAACCAAAAAGGATCTTAAAAGGATAAACGATTATACAGTAGATTTTTATCTACTAGATACATATAAGAGAGATTCTATCGGCGGAACAGGCGAGACTTTCGACTGGAAGATATTGATGGATTTTGAAATATTGAAACCTATAATTTTATCAGGCGGATTGAATCCAGAAAATATAGCTAGGGCTGTAAAAGAGCTCTCGCCTTATGGTGTTGATGTCTCAACGGGCGTCGAGACAGCGCCAGGAAAGAAGGATTTGACTTTGATGAAAAAATTTGTAGAAAATGTGAGGAAAATGGACTGATGTTGCCAGACAAAAAAGGTTATTTTAATGGTTTTGGTGGAAAGTTTGTGCCAGAGACTCTCATGTCAGCCTTGGAGAGATTAGAAAAGGAATATAGAAAAGCAAAATCTGATAGGAGATTTAAGGTTGAACTCGATCGCTATTTAAAAGAATATGCTGGCAGGCCGACGCCATTATATTTTGCCAGGCGCCTTACAAAAAAAGCAAGCGGCGCGAAAATATATTTAAAAAGAGAAGATCTTTTACACACAGGAGCCCATAAGATAAATAATACGCTGGGGCAGGTGTTGCTTGCGGTCAGAATGGGCAAGTCACGCATCATAGCAGAAACCGGAGCTGGACAGCATGGGGTTGCAACCGCCACAGTTAGTGCGCTCTTAGGACTCGATTGCGAAATATTCATGGGCGAAGAGGATATAAAACGGCAGGCGATAAATGTGTTCAAGATGAAATTACTTGGTGCTAAAGTTACGCCAGTCGGATCAGGTTCAAAGACGCTGAAAGATGCTATGAATGAGGCGATAAGGGACTGGGTAACGAACGTTCGCACTACTTACTACGTAATCGGTTCAGTTGCAGGGCCGCATCCATACCCTATGATAGTGCGGGATTTTCAGGTGATAATAGGCAAAGAGACGAGGCAACAAGTCCTTATGAAGAATAATCGGCTTCCAGATTATATTACCGCATGCGTTGGAGGTGGGAGTAACGCGATTGGTATATTCTATCCATTTTTGAAAGAGAGAGTCAATCTGATAGGCGTTGAGGCTGCGGGGCTTGGACTTGGTACAGGTAGACATGCAGCAACTTTGTGCAAAGGCTCGGTAGGAGTTTTGCATGGTTCGAAGAGTTACATTTTACAAGACGAAGATGGTCAGATTAAAATAGCTCATTCGATATCAGCTGGTTTAGATTATCCTGGCGTAGGGCCAGAGCATGCTTATTTAAAAAGAATAGGCAGAGTGAAATATGTTGCAGTTACCGACAAAGAGGCGCTCGAGGGCTTTAAGATGCTTACAGAATACGAGGGTATAATTCCCGCGCTCGAATCGTCGCATGCATTATATTATGCGACAAAACTGGCAAGGCGCTTATCGGAAGACAGAGTCGTGGTAGTTTGTCTCTCCGGCAGAGGAGATAAGGATATAGATATAGTGCGAGGTGTGTTGTAAATTTTTAGTTCCGAGCGGTCCCCTCTCGGCCTTGTGCCTTGCGGGCCCCTTTGCCATGTACCAAAAATTTATGTGACTGAATGGGCAGAAAATGGCGGACCACAAAAGTTCCGCCTTACAAAAACTGAAAATTTTTGAAATAATACTTTAAGAAAAAAACAATGAGCAAAAAAGTCACACTTAACTTCGATGAAGTTGGCATTTGGTCAGAAATTAAGCTTGAAATTATCAAGGCATATGCAAAAGAATATGCAAAAATTATGTCTCAGCAAGATTATATAAAATATGTGTATATTGATGCATTTTCTGGCGCAGGTATTCATAAGTCAAAAACTAGCGGTCAAGATATTTTGGGTAGTCCTTTAAAGATTTTGTCTGTTAATCCAAAATTCAAACATTATTATTTTATAGACCTAGATCCTAAGAAGACCAATTACCTCAGATCTATAATTGGGAATGGACAGGATGTAAGCATTTATCATGGCGACTGTAATTCAGTTTTATTAAATGAGGTTTTTCCAAAAGTTCAATACGAAGATTATATGCGTGGGTTATGTCTTTTGGATCCCTATGGCCTACATCTTGACTGGAAAGTTATCCAAAAAGCCGGCGAAATGGAAAGTATAGAAATATTTCTTAATTTTCCAATCGCGGATATGAACAGGAATGTATTTT
>JAHFGO010000012.1:16947-25715 GCA_023247385.1 Candidatus Omnitrophota bacterium
AATGACAACTTATTGGGGTGACGAATCGTGGTGCAATATTGCGTATACAACTAAGAAAAATTTGTTTGGTTATCTCGAGAAGGAAGCAGGTCAGATAATTGCCGAACATTTCCAGGATAGATTAAGAAACGTAGCGAAATTTAAGTATGTCTCAGAGCCGTTACCTATGTGCAATTCTAGAAACGCAGTTGTTTATTATCTTTTCTTTGCCTCTCAGAAACCTGTTGCAAAGAAAATTATAGACCATATTTTTAAAAAATATAGTCGGTTAGCCGGAAAATAGAATGAAAACTATAAAAAGAAAATCGCTGCTTTATAAAAGTGAAGTTGAATACGCTGATTATTGCTTGAATCATGTGGAAGGCTGTTCTCATGGTTGCAAGTATCCATGTTATGCTTACATGATGAAAAAAAGATGCGGCATTGTAAAGACATATGAGAACTGGTGTCAGCCCAAAATAGTTTCAAACGCACTGGAATTGCTAGAAAAGGAAATACCGAGGTATAAAGATAGAATAAAGTATGTTCACTTATGCTTTTCCACGGATCCTTTTATGTATAGACAAGATGAAGTATGTAGCTTGAGTCTAAAGATAATAGAAAAGCTAAATGCAAATAATATTAGATGCACCGCTTTAACAAAAGGAATTTTACCTAATGAACTTGGCGATAATAATAGATTTAGTCTGGGTAATGAATATGGCATTACGTTGGTATCCTTGGACGAAAAGTTTAGAAAAACATTCGAGCCCCATTCAGCAGATTTTTCTAGCAGGATAGAATCGCTAAAACATTTAAGTAAAAAAGGCTTAAAGACATGGGTTAGTATGGAGCCGTATCCTACACCTAACTTGGTAAGGCAAGATTTGAGGAAAATATTAGAAGGAATATCTTTTGTAGATAAAATTATATTCGGCAAACTAAATTATAATATGAGATCATCTGAGTTTAGATATACAAAGGAATTTTATAATATGTGCTCAAATGTTGTAATTAAATTTTGTGAAAAAAATAGTATCGAATATCATATTAAGAATGGAACACAAGTTGAAAATAAGAATGTACAATGGGGAAGGGAAATAGTAAATAGTAATCTCGAGAAATTGGTATATACATAAAATCACAAAACCCATTTGCGCCTTACGGCTCACAGATGGGTCTCGGATGACTTGTCTAGTATAAAGTATATATTATAAACTGGAATTTGTCAATAAAAATGAATATCAAGCCTAATTTACAATTCTCGGTTCTGTGCGATGATGTAAGGCGCGAGGACAATGGCAAGTTCTTGCTTTTGGGGCTGTTCGAAGCAATAAATGCCAAGATATTTCCTGCAACGCATCCGGCGCTATTTGTTGTGAATCGATGGTGCAAGGGTGAAGGCCGATTCACGCAGAAGATACGCATCGTTAATGCGAAAGATAAAGCAATAGTCTTTCAGACTGAAGAACAACTATTTGAGCTTGAAGATATAGACAGGCATCATACATTGATCTCAAAATTTAACAATCTGGTATTTACAAACCCAGGCAAATATTGGGTTGAAGTCTTATTGGATAATGAACTTGTTTTAAACTATCCGATTATTTTAAAGGAAACGAAACAATGAACAGAATAGATAAAAAATTTAAGGAGCTGCGCAGGCAAAAGAAGAAGGCATTCATCGCCTATATTACTGCTGGTGATCCAAGTCTTGCCATGACGGAAAATATTGTTATCACCCTTGAAAAGTCAGGTGTTGATATAATCGAGATAGGCATACCTTTCTCTGATCCGCTGGCTGACGGGCCGACTATTCAGGCCGCATCGCAGCGCGCGCTGGAAAAAAGGGTTAATCTAAAAGATATACTTGGAATGGCCAAACGTTTACGGGTCAGGACCGATATCCCAATTGTTTTTATGACATATTTTAATCCAGTCTTGAAGTATGGTCTTGAAAGATTCTTTAAAAGTTGCGGGGCATCCGGTGTCGACGGCCTTATAGTCCCGGATCTACCATGCGAAGAGGCTAAGGACTTGATAGCGCTTGGCAAATCCAGCGGCCTTTCGACCATATTTTTAATTGCGCCAACTTCAACTCCCACCAGAATAAAAAATATTGCAAAAAATTCGAGAGGTTTTATCTATTATGTTTCTTTAACAGGCGTTACTGGTGCAAGGGAGAGGTTGCCAAATGAGATTGTGTCGAACGTCAGATTAATTAAATCAATGACAGATAAGCCAGTGGCAGTTGGCTTCGGCATTTCAAACCCCGATCAGGCAAGAGGAATAGCGAAAGTTGCCGATGGTGTTATAGTTGGCAGCGCGATCGTTAAAGTCATAGGGGAGGAGAGGGCTGCCATTTCCAAAATTTCGAATTTTGCGAAAGGCCTCGCAAGAGCCATACATAATGCCTAGACGTATAATTAATGATGTGTTCATCGTGATATTGGTTGGCGGCAAAGGTAAGCGGCTTAAGCCCCTGTCGACTGATTCTAGACCAAAAGCATTTCTGTCAATTACCAGGGACAGGAAGACCATGTTTAAGAGAACCGTTGAAAGGGCTCAAGAGATAGCGCCTATTGAGAATATAGTTGTTGTGGCAAATAGCCGCCATATAGACTTAGTAAAGAATGATATGCCTGATATAGAAAGACGGAATTTGATACTAGAGCCCATTTCCAAGAATACCGCTCCAGCGATAACATTAGCGGCATCTGTTTTAAAGAAACTATCGGGAGAGATAGTTATAGTAGTCTTGCCATCTGACCAGTATATAGCCGATGAAATGGATAAAGAGGAATATCTGGATTCCATAAAGACCGGTATCGATTTTGTAAAAGATGCCAGAGAAGCAATTTTGACATTAGGAATTCGGCCTAAATTTCCGTCAACGGAATTCGGATATATTAGAATCAGGGGTCAAGGCGCAAGTGTCAAGGGTATATATAAGGTAGAAAAATTCGTTGAGAAGCCGGATCTGGAGACGGCGAAAAAATATATTGAAAACGGGAAGTATTTATGGAACACAGGAACATTTATATTTAAGGTAAGTTCAATTCTTAAAGCGGTTAAAAAATTTGCTCCAAAGATATACAACATCCTTAGTAGATTTTACGATATTAATGAGGCTTATGATAAACTACCAGACATCTCAATTGATTACGCAGTTATGGAAAAGGCGAACAATATATATTGCATCGAGGGTTCATACAGATGGCAGGATATCGGCTCTTTCGAGAACTTAAAATCTATATTGAAACAGGAATCCAGAGATTTCGTTTTGGAAGATGGGAAGATAGCCAGGATACTATGAGGACGCTGGGATTAGACGTTGGTACCAAACGTATAGGCATTGCGATAAGTGATGAATTATTTATTACGGCGCAAGCTTTTGCCACGATCGAGAGAAGCATTTTACAAAGCGATCTCGAAGTCATAAAAAATATAATCAAAAATAATGATATCTTGGAAGTGATAGTAGGTTTGCCTCTCAACATGGATGGCACCTATAGCGCCAAGACGAAAGAAGTTATAGAGTTTATGGATAGTCTGTTAAAAGTTATAAATATTCCAGTGAAGACATGGGATGAACGCCTTACGACGCTTCAAGCAGAAAGAACGCTTTTGGCAGCTGATATGAGCCGTGCAAAACGAAAGAGGCTTATGGATAAGCTCGCCGCTCAGGTTATTTTACAGAGTTATCTCGATTCGCGTAAGAAGGAGTCGAAGAATGCATAAGGTGGCTGCGCTCGATAATGGTTTAAAGATAGTGACTAAACCCATGGCTCACATGGAATCTGTCGCTATTGGTATATGGATTCGCGCTGGCGGCAGATATGAGAATCCAAAAAATAACGGCATCAGCCATCTCTTAGAGCACCTCCTATTTAAAGGCACAAAGAAAAGAGATATGATGATGATAAAACAACAGATCGAAGGCCGCGGAGGCAGCTTCAATGGTTTCACGTCTGAAGAGCATACATGTTATCTCGTGAAAGTCCTGTCAAAGGATGCGGAGCTTGGCATAGATATATTAAGCGACATGGTGTCGGATCCAAAGATGGACGAGAAGGAGATAATAAAAGAGAAAGGCGTTATAATCGAAGAGATAGATATGTACAAAGACATCCCGTCGCATTACGTGCACGAGATACTGGCTGAAATGATGTGGCCGGGTGCGCCTTTGGGAATGCCGCTCGCAGGAACAGTCGAATCCGTGAAGTCGATCACAAGAGAAGCGATATGTGCTTATAAGGAGGAATATTATAATCCCAAGAATATGATGCTGGTTGGTGTGGGCCGAATAAAAGAGGGTGAACTTGTAAATGACACAAAAAAATATTTGTCAGGAGCAAAGGCCAAAAGCATACCGAAATTCGAGCGTGTCAAGATAGAGCAAAAGATGCCGACCCTTAAAGTGATCACAAAAGATACCGAACAGACGCATCTTGCCCTTGGGCTTCACGCAATAGATCGGTTTCATCCGGATAGACATGTGTTGAGCCTGATAAATATAATCTTGGGTGCAAACATGTCATCCAGGCTATTCCATATCGTAAGAGATGAAATGGCGCTCTGTTATGAGATCTCTTCGAGCATACGCAGGTACGAGGATTGCGGCGCATTCGTTTTGAGCGCTGGCGTAGATGATAAAAAACTCACTAAAGCACTTGAAGTTGTTTTGAAGGAGCTTGCCAGAATAAAGGAAGAGCCTGTGGGAGAAGGCGAGTTGAGAAGGGCGAAAGAATATTATAAAGGCCAGCTGCTATTTGCCTTGGAAGATACCATGAACCATATGCTATGGTTGGGCGAAAAGATATCGTCTGGAGAGAAGGATTTTAGCGTGAGCAGCATATTGGATAGGATTGAGAAAGTTAATCAAGAGCGCATAATGACGGCTTCACGAAATATGTTTAATAATGAAAATCTGAATTTAGCTATAATTGGCCCGATAAAAGAAGAGAAGACGATTAGAGAAGTCTTGCACATAGCATGAAGGGCTCTATACGATTATTTACAATATTCGGAATATCCATAAATATACATATAACGTTCCTTTTTCTACTATTATTAGTGCTCCCGGGCGGAATCAGATGGGTATTCGTAATTTCTTCGATATTCTTTTTTGTGACGATCCACGAACTATGCCATAGCGTTGTGGCAAAATATTTCGGTATAAAGGTACGCGAGATAACTCTTCTGCCGATCGGCGGAGTCTCGTCGATGACGAAGATGCCTGAGAAACCCAGTCAGGAATTACTGATCTCGCTGGCAGGCCCTTTATCCAATATCATTATTATTTTGGTATTTTTCTTCCCATTGAAATACCTCTTGGGCCCATCTGTCTTATTTCATCCACTATCTACTTTAAGCTGGCCACTGGCGTTTGCGTACATATATTGGATAAATCTCATGCTGGCCGGGTTTAATCTGTTGCCTGCGTTTCCGATGGACGGCGGCAGGGTCTTGCGAGCGCTTCTTGCGACGAGGCTTGGCTATCAGAAGGCCACTAAAATAGCAGTAAATTTCGGTCAGGTCTTCGCGCTTGTATTTGCGTATTTCGGAATAGTCAGGTTTAACATAATATTAATAATCATCGCCATATTCATATATACGGCCGCTTCCAGTGAAGAGCTTCAGGTTGATATAAAAGAAACCTTGAAAAAATTCAAGATCCGAGATATACTGCCTCGCGATTTTTTGACAATTAATGGCGAGACAACTCTTGCCAAAGTTCTTGAACTTATATTTCATTCGCATCAGGAAGATTTTCCGGTAGTTGAGGGGTCCAATTTAGTAGGTTTCGTTACAAGACAGGATATAATCATAAACATCCACCGTTTTGGGATGGAGACGAAGGTAAAGGATATAATGAGAATAGATTTCCCAAAAGTAAAGGATACAGATCTACTTATAAAGGCTCAAAACATCATGCAGGATAACGATATGAGGGCATTACCGGTAATGCGAAATGATGAGGTGGTTGGCATTATAACGCTCGAGGATATAGGCAAGGTATATTCGATGGTGTCTCAGAGGACATAGAAAGGGATAGCTATGCAAAAAGTATTGATTGCGCCAAGCATATTATCAGCTAATTTTTCAAAGCTAGGCCAGGAGATCAAGGATGTTGAAAAGGCCGGAGCTGATTGGATCCACGTCGATGTTATGGATGGACACTTTGTCCCCAATATCACTATAGGCCCCGTTGTAGTGAAATCTATCAGGCCTGTCACGAAACTGCTGATGGATGTGCATCTTATGATAAAAAATCCCGAGAGGTATATCGAGAGTTTTGCTAAGGCGGGGAGCGATATAATAACATTTCATATTGAGGCCGAAGAAGATCCGAAAGAGATAGTAAAGTTGATACGGTATTTCAAAAAGAAGGTGGGTGTCTCCATCAGGCCTAAGACAGACATGAAGTCAGTTGAGCCTATACTAGCCATGGTTGATATGGTTTTGGTTATGACTGTAGAGCCTGGTTTCGGAGGCCAGGAATTCATCTTTGATTGCTTAGATAAGATAGAGCTCTTGCGTAAGATATTTAAAAAGGATATTGAAGTGGACGGAGGGATAAACGAGACAACGGCGCCAGAGGTCATAAGAAAGGGCGCGAACGTTATCGTGGCAGGCACCTCAATATTCGGTTCCAAAGATTATGCCAGTGTTATAAAAAAGCTTAGAGGGTAGTCCCTCGCGTCCGTCCATAAACAAAGGACGCTCGGGACGAATTTTATTTCATAAAATTCGGAGGCGTTTAGATGGGTGGAATTAAATTTGGGACAGATGGCTGGAGGGCAGTCATAAGCGAAGACTTCACATTTGACAACGTAAAGAAAGTTGCTCAATCGATCGCAGATTATATTAAAAATGAGGGCCAGCAATTAAAGGTAAAGGACAAAAGAATTATAATTGGTTATGATACGCGATTTCTTTCTGACAAGTATGCGGAATTGGTAGCGTGTGTTATGGGAGCCAATGGTATTAAAACTATATTGTCCGATAAATCAACGCCCACTCCAACAGTGAGCTTCACTATAAAGGACAGAGGTCTCATTGGCGGCGTTATGATAACTGCGAGCCATAATCCGGCAAGATATAATGGTATAAAATTTAAAACATATTATGGGAGTTCTGCAGGGCCGGAGATAACAAAGAGATTTGAAGAATATCTGGGTAAGAGCCAAATTTATTATTCATCTATCGACGAATTAAGATCAAAAGGCGTCGTTACGTTAGAAGACATAATTCCAAATCATCTCGGATCTATAAAGAGATATGTTAATTTGAAATTGTTGAAAGATAGCCATACGAAGGTTTTAGTTGATTCGATGTATGGAACAGGCAACGATTATATAGCAAAGCTTCTTGAAGGCGGAAGATGTAGGGTTGACACCATACATAATCAGGATAATCCCAGTTTCGGAGGAATAAATCCAGAGCCGATACTGCCCAATCTAAAAGAGCTTGCCGAAAAGGTAAGGCAAGATAAATATGATATTGGTCTTGCCACAGATGGTGATGCGGACAGGCTTGGCGTTGCACTACCTAATGGGAGGCTCCTAACAGGGCATAAGGTCATGGCGCTGCTGCTCCTGCACCTATTGGAAGACCGTGGCATGAGAGGAGGGGTGGTCCAGACACTTTGCGGAACAGTTCTTATAAACAAAATCTGTAAAAAATATGGGCTTCCGATGTACGAGACACCAGTGGGGTTTAAATATATTGGCGAACTTATGGTTAAAGAGGATATTCTGGTGGGCGGTGAGGAGACCGGCGGCGTCGCTTTTAAAAATTCTATTCCGGAAAGGGACGGCATATTGTCAGGTCTTCTTATATTAGAGATGATGGCAATGAGAAGAAAAAAGATATTGGATATACTGAAAGCAGTTGATAAAGAATACGGGACATACGAATATCGTAGATTAGATATAAAATATCCTGATGATAAGAAAGATAAGCTGCTCGGCCTTTTGAAAAATAGCCCGCCAAAAGGTGTGTTGGGTGAAAAGGTCCTTGAGATAAAGAGGACGGACGGCGATAAGTTTATTTGCGAGGACTCATCATGGCTCATGCTGCGGCTATCCGGGACAGAGGCTATCTTGAGAATCTACGCAGAGGCGCCAACCGAGAAGAAGGCATTCAAGATGCTCGGATTTGGGAAGAAGCTTGCGTTCAGCGTATAGTAAGGTAGTGAAACTATGGATAAATCGTTAATACGTAATTTTTCCATAATAGCGCACATAGACCATGGTAAATCAACCCTTGCCGATAGGATCCTTCAATTTACAGGTGCTATAAGCGAAAGAGAATTTCACGATCAACTGCTAGACGACATGGATCTGGAAAGGGAGCGCGGCATAACAATAAAGGCGAGCGCTGTCAGAATAAGCTATAAATCGAAGGACGGCAAAACATACGAACTGAACCTCATAGATACGCCGGGGCATGTTGATTTCACTTATGAGGTATCGAAATCAATTGGCGCCTGCGAAGGCGCGCTTTTAGTGGTCGATGCTGCTCAGGGCGTTGAGGCGCAGACGGTCGCAAATCTATACCTCGCGCTGGAACACAATCTTGTGATAATACCTGTCATAAATAAGATAGACTTGGCAAATGCGCAGATCGACAAAGTAAGACACGAGATATCAGATATATTAGGCCTTGATAGCTCAGAGACTATTTTAGCGAGCGCCAAACTTGGTAAGGGCACAGAGGAGGTATTGGAGGCCATCGTTAAAAAGATTTCACCTCCGAATGGAGAAGTTACCAATCCTCTGCAG